>CAYGNZ010000063.1:3121-11948 GCA_964351345.1 uncultured Bdellovibrionales bacterium
GCGGCACTTCGATAATATCCACGTATTTATCAAGAAGCGGTAAATCCTCAAGCGAGGTTATTTCTGAAACTACCTTTAGATCAAAATGCTTTGCGGTAGAACTAAGCACTTTTAATCCAGAGTGAAGATGACGTTGAAAGTCAGTCTTACTTGCTTCCGGCCAGTAGGCTTTTGAACGAACAAAGCGAGCACCACACTCTGAAAGCATGCTCGTTGCCGCAATCATCTGATCAACCGACTCCACATACGCTGGACCAGAAAGCCAGCACACTCCTCCCCCTCCAATCTCAAGCTCTGGTGCAAGGCGCACCGTAGCAGGCCGAGTTACTTGAGTTGGAATAAAATGAGAATTTTGTTTTGCCGAAAATGAATTTTCGGTTTGAACAGTAGTGCCTCCAGAAATGAGACCCTCCTGGGCATGAGGTTTTCTCCAACGAGAGTGGAGACGAGATGCGTCAACTTTAGGCGCAAAGAGACCGAGCATGGATAATTCCTCCGCAAGCAGTAATAGCTACGAGTATGATTCCCAGATCCTTCGGCGAAGACCGTGCAGCCCCCTTAGCTGCACACTTCCAAAAATTGGAAGACCACGTGTATACATGAACGGCCTATTTAAAGCAAGCTTTTGGTCGGGATTTATTATATTTCTGCTGATTTAAGGAAAGAACTTGTAAAAACGGCTATTTACTCAATAAATCCACGAGCTGTGGATGTAAATCCGGGCCTGCTGCAAGACAAGATTTTGCAGAAACTGCGTCTTTTCCGTCCCAGGAGCTGATCACTCCACCAGCACCCTCAATAATAGGAATCAGCGCCATCAGATCCCAAGTATTCATGATTGGGTCACACATTATATCTGCAAAGCCTCCTGCCAGGAGCAAGTAGCCATAGCAGTCTCCCCAAGTGCGAAAAATATTTACCTGATCAATCAGCGCGCGAAATTTTTCTTCTGATTGATAGCGTGCAATGTCGAGATAATCAGTACTGAGCAGAGTGGCCGCAGATAGACTTTTGCACTCTCGAACTCGAGTTTGTTCTCCGTTGAGGTATGTTGCCGAACCATCCCCTAGGCAAAGATCGCCTGAAATAGCTTGGTGAATCGCACCCACAATTGGCCGCCCTTGATAGAGTAGGCAAATGAGTGTGCCAAAGAGAGGACATCCTGCAACAAAGCTTTTGGTGCCATCAATGGGATCAAGCATCCAGACAAACTCCGCTGATGGATTTTCCTCGCCATACTCTTCACCCACTATTCCATGCTCGGGATACCGTCGGGTAATTTCAGTTCTGAGTAGCTTCTCTGCCGCGCGGTCGGTCTCGGTAACGGGACTCGTATCAGCCTTCGACTCAACGTGCAGGGAGGGCGAACGATATTGCTTGCGAATTATCGCGCCGCTTTTTTCCGTGAGTTCTTTGATGAATTCCAAATATTGATTGGTGTCGATCTTCATGGGGCTTATCTAACAAATTCCTGCAAAGAGTGAAATTACCTGCCTGAGGCGTATTGTCCACTGGACTCAAATACACAAGCAGAGTAAGCCAGAGGCTATGAAGATGCTCTCTGTGCGCTATTTTTCACTAACACTAATATTGTTCTCTACGCTGGCGGCAAGCCCTGCGGCTGCTTGTAGATGCAGGCCGCAAATCCTGGAGCAATACTATCAGACAGCGGATTTGGTTTTTTTGGCAAAAATTGGCTCCACATCCCTTACGCCTGAGGGAAGGCGCCGTGCTGAGTTCGAACTACTAGAACCGAGCTTCAAAGGAGACCCCTCAACTTTTACTCAACTCACCACCAGCTCCACTTCCGCAAGCTGTGGAATTACTTTTACCCCAGGAGCGAACTACATATTTTTTGTTCAACCCGAAACGCAAACTTCAAGCTCCGCTGAAGTCCACTCATGTAATGGGACAAGACGTATTGATCTTGAGGTTGATACTGATCACCAAATCTTCCCCGAACTTCCACGGAAGTTTCTCATACCGCGGCTCACCACACTTTTTGCTAACCACATTGGCATCGGAGGAACCGCAAAGCCTGACTCGATTATCGGTCTGCACGAATTCCCCTTAACTCAGCTCTACTCCTCAGCTTCCACTGACAGCAAAAAATTAGCTTCAGACATCGCTGTCAAAACCCGTGAATCAAGCTACGAAGTAAAGGCGGCAATAGTATACGAAAAACGAGCCGCATGGCTGCGAATGAAAACCACCTCTGGCAATGACGTATGGATGAAGAAATCTCCTTCAAATACTTTTCACCCTCTAGAAACTCTTCTCCCTGGAAGGCTGAGTTATCTAACGAAACATTTTAGCGGTGCACTTTGGCCTGAGCCTGGAGCGGGCACCCCACTGAGAATTACATTCTCCAAAGAGCAAAGCATTGAGATTCATAAGACAAACAACATCGCTGACAGTCTGTGGCTTTATGTAAGTGTGTTGAAAAACAATCCATGCGAAGGAGAACCTCGAGTCGTGGCAGCAAGCGGCTGGATACCTGCCTGGAATGCCGCAGGGGAGCTTACGACTTGGTATTGGTCTAGGGGATGTTAAGAAAAAAGGGCCGACGCAGGACAAACCAAATGGTGTGTCTGCGTCGGCAGGTGGCCGTTACGGAGACACTACCAGAAAGAAACCTCGTCGCCGTGAGAGTAGCCGTCGGGGCTTTCGTGAAGCTTCACGATTTTGGACGCCGCGGTCAGGTCGAGCAAAAGACCATCGACGAGGAAGGCATCGGAAGAATTCGGGCCAAGCACCTCATCACTGCCGAGCATGTTCGTCATTGTCGGCGTGAGAAAGATTGCGGTACCCTCCGTGCGAGTTGCAAGCAATTCGCCGGGGATAACCCACACCTCAACTTCACCGACCTCTCGTTGTTGACCGTTTGAGCTCACGAGCAGCTTGCTACCAGCACCTTTCGCCACCAGCATCAAGCTCTCCGGACTCACTTCAACCTCGAAACCCTCGTCGCGAAAAAACTCACGCGCCTCTTCGCCGTACCGTTCCGTGCCGCGAAACTCGTCACCAACGGCGTAGTCAAACAACACTAGGCCGAGTTGGCTAAAGCCAATTCGCATCGCCGGAACTTGCGGCATCTGAGGAGATTTCTGCGTTCCATTCATTTTTCCCTACCTTTCCAAATCGTGGGACTTACAGACGGCTCTCAGCACTATGCTCTCCGCTGTGTTCTCTGACGGATTAACAGTCAGAGAACACAACAGAGAGCGATGGGAGCTGGTAAGAGTAAGTGGGGAAATCGAATTATGATTGGAACTTCAAAACCAAAATGCGTCAGCACCTTCACGCTTTGCACACAAAGAGTGAAGATACTAATTTGCAATCTACTGAGCGTTGAAAGGCCTCTCTGGCCCCTTCAAGAAGGGAGCGATAGGTGCTGGAGGTATGTGAAAGAATCTTCCGAATCGTAGTTATTTACTAATCTTTCGTCAAATTCCTCGGATTCTTTGCCCTCCCTTCGGTGGTCAGCGCCTGGCTAAGAGAGTGTGAATTACGCTATTGTTTTTAGAGAACAACTAGCAAATTCTTTTAGGAATTCTCAATGAAGCCAATCACTCGCTGCTTAACGCTCCTACTTTTCGCTCTCCTCCCTTCAGCAGTACTTGCGGAAGCCCCACTTACTGTTCGCGGGGTGAGCACTATCCCTACTGAAAAGGCCAAAGAGCTTTTTGACAAAGGAGCGCTTTTTGTCGATGTGCGCAGTGCTAAACGTTTCGCTGAGGGTCATATCGCCTCTGCGGTGAACCTTGATGTTGAAGGAGCTTTAAACGCAAGCTCCCTGGCAAAGCTTGCGGAGAAGGATAAGGAAATTGTGTTTTACTGCGACGGAGTGGAGTGTGGACGAAGCGCTGTCGCTGCAAAACTAGCGGTTGATTGGGGCTACAAGTCACCGTTCTACTACCGTGGCGGCTGGCCTGCCTGGCAGAGAGCAGGATTCCCCACTGAGCCCTAAGCTCTTCTAAGTTCAACATTTTTAGTCTCTCACCTCTGATGCTGGAGCATCGTTCGGGCGGTTATTGCCAAAGCTTCGCTCGGGAAATTGCATGTTTGCCGCCGAGGCATTATCATCCCTGCCAAACTTTCCCCACCAATTTAATCACAAATGGGGCGCTCTTTTTCATTTTCTACGGGTAGAAATCTCGTGTCACTTTTGCGGCGGAACTTCCGGCCCCAGAGGTGACGCGGTTGTTATCTCTAGTTAACGTTTTTTGGAGAGCTGAAATGAAACAATGGACTGCAGAAGGTCGTGGTGTGAATCGAGAAGGTGATTTTGACGCGAACTACGATTTGGGGCCCCTTCGTAACGAAGTTCCCTTTGCTTCGGTGAAGTTGATCCTCCTTGAGCAAGACGCCAGCTTCCGTGACGTTTTCGACGCCATGGAGCGTGGGCACAGCGAAGTGACGGGCATCGTTTTGTTTGTCGATGGGGAAGGTAAGCTCTCTGGTCTGCTTACCTACCGCGACATTACGAGATTGCTGCTTGAAGTGGATCTCGAAGCACCAGCCTTTCCCTTTGCCACCCCACGAGCGAAGATCGAATGGCTACAAAGCGGCGACTCGATCAGTTTCCTGCTTCGTAGCATGACGAACCATCTCGATGGCTACCGCCACGTTCCCTTTCTCGACGACGATGGCAAGCCTTTGGGCGTCTACTTGCTGCGCGAACTTCTGTTCATCGTCCGCACGTATCTCGGTACGACTGACACAGTCGCTGACATCAAGCTCAATCTTACGCCGGATTTGCTGGTGAAAAAAAGCGATTCCCTGCAAACGGTGATCGAGAAGCTGAACGCAAGTCGCGAACGGGCCGTACTCATCCTCGATGATGAGCAGGAGACTCTGCTTGGTATCATCACCGAGTGGGATGTCATCTGCGCATTCTTCCGAGCCGAGCCCGACAGCGATCCATCGTCTCTTTTGGCCGAAACCGTCATGGTACCCCACCCGGCGACCTGTCTGCCGAGTGATACCCTGACCGCCGTGAGCAATCGCTTGATCAGCTCAAGACACCATCAGCTCCCCGTCGTGGATGCCGATGGCAAGCTCCACGGCCTACTCTTTGCACGCAGTATCGTTGACTTCGTCGTCGACGGTTCTCTGCAACAGGAAGTGCTCTGCTCCTCCCCCAGCCGCTCCACCGCCACATCGGAAGCAGCCGGTGCTTAGTCGAGCAACACTCCCGAAAGAGGTTCTACCGCGGTTCGTCTAGCAACAACCGCGGCCCTCTTTCCTCCTCCCCCCCACTCTTCCCCAGCAAAGTTAAGTTTCTGCGGGAGGGCTGGCTTTTCGGGCTTTCCTCCCCCCCTCCCCTCACCACCAACAAACAGAAACAGTAGGAGACCCAAGGCTCCCGACCTCCCCCTAGCAAACCCTCCTCTCCACTTCCATCCCCAGCAAAGTTTAGTTTCTTCGGCTGGGCTGGTTTCTCGGGCTTTCCTCTCCATCGAACAACAATAGCAACAACTAGAAAGCGTAGGAGACCTTGGGCTCCGGAGCGGCTACCCGCAATCCCTCTACTTTATATGAAAGCCCGAGAAACCAGCCCAGCCGAAGAAACTAAACTTTGCCCCCCTTACCTCTTCTTTTTCTATATCCTTTCTGGTATAGAAAAATACTAGAACAAAGCAGCGGTAAAAACAAAATCTCTAATAAAAACAACCACTAAGCAAACACCCCTCATGAGAAAATCCCCTCAAATCATCTACAAAGACCAAAAGCGCCTAGAAAAACTCAAAGAAAGCGGCCTGGTCTGGAGCTCTGAGCAAGCGGTGGGTAATGGGGCAATGCTTACAAAAAAAGGTTTGAAGCTTGGCCTGTTTGGAATCCCAGAAATCGATCAACGCCTGCCTGCCTCCGGACTCCCCTCAGGCTGCGTTCACGAATGGAGTCTGAGTAATCAACTTAGCAGCAAAGCACGAAACGTCTGGCACCCACCTCTGAGCTTGATCACTCACATACTAAAATCCTCTCTCCAATCTTCTTTGGAAGAAATCCCAAACTCTCCAGGACTCTTTGTTTGGATTGGTAAAAAATGCTGGCCTTCTGTCCATCTCCTGGCAACAACATTCGCCAAAACAAATTATCCCTGGGAGAAAAACTCTCTGTTTATTGCTCCTGCAAATAAGGAGAAACACCTCTGGGCAATACTGCAAGCCTTACGTAGCCCTGCAGTATTTGCCGTCATTGCTGATGTAAGCTCACTTACTGCAACTGCAAGCCGCAGACTGCAACTTGCCGCAGAGCATGGCAACACTCTTGGTTTTCTTCTTCGCCCACCGTGGGAACTCTCAGAGTACTCAAGTGCCTACAGTAAATGGCACCTCCAAACCATTCCTTCAGAATTAGAGTCTTTACGCTGGAATCTAGAACTTATTCGTTTACGAGGCTCGCTCCTGGGAGGAGCCCAAGTGAAACCTCCCGCGAGAGAGCACTCACCTAATTTGAAAACACACTGCTGGGGACCGCTTGAATGGGATTTTATCGATGGCAAGATATCTCTGCGCACTGCTGAAGCACAAATCAGCACAAACGCTGAACATCAATACCAACGCACTGCTTAAGATTGCAGGGGGTATTTCCCCTCTTCTCTCACTTGATGCAGACACCGATCCTCAGCATTCAGAAATCGGCATTAATATTGATGTCACCGGCTGCGAACGCCTCTTTAAGGGTGAAATCAACATCATTCGTCAGCTCAAGAAGCAATTTCAAAAGTTAGAGTTTAAATCTCGTATTTGCATTGCCCCTTCACTGGGAGCAGCTTGGGCACTTAGTCGCTACGGAAAAACTCCTTACCTTCTAGTTCGTCAGGATCAGTTACGAGATGCCTTGCGAGTGCTTCCCATACAAGGACTTCGCCTTCGTTCAGAGACTATCAGTGCACTAGAAGAGATGAATCTCTGCTACATCGGTGACCTACTAACCCTCTCACAAAGAGCACTGCATAGTCGCTTTGATAAAGAATTACCCGAACGCTTAGATCAAGCACTCGGGCGCATACAGGAAGTACTTACTCCTTTACGAATTCATCTTCCAAGAAAACTCAGCTACGAATTCCCGAGCCCGGTAAAAAATCGCACACAAATTATTTCCATCTCTGAAAAGTTACTCGAAGGCTTGATGGATGAAACACGGCGTGAAGGAGAAAAGATTTCACAGCTTCTGATTGAGCTTTTTCCTGCTGAAGGTGAGGTAAAAATTGTAAAAAACATCCTCTTTAGTGCCCCTTCTGCAAGAAAAGAGCATCTCTGGAGCTTACTCAAGCTACAGCTTGAAAACATAACGTTTTATCAAGCAATTCACCGCATCTCTCTTCATAGCATCAGAACCCAAAGCCTCAGAGCGGAACATACTCACTCAGTAACAGGTGAACATTCCGCACATACTCGTTCAGACAAAGAACTCGGCGAATTACTCGATACTCTTGCCACACAACTCGGCGCAAACGCTCTCCATGCATTACATGCAATCCCCTCGCATATCCCTGAAGAATCCTTCCACTACCAAGCACTCGGAGAAGGAGAGGCGATTTCTCTAAGAAAAAATGCCGCAGTAGAAGAAAACGTCGTGCAAACAGAACGCCCCTCGTTACTCTTTCATACCCCTCGACCAATCCGCGCGATGGCCTTGCTTCCTGATAGCCCACCATTTTGGCTCTCTTGGCGTAATGAAAAATATCAACTCCTCACCAGCATCGGACCAGAGCGAATTGCACCAAAGTGGTGGGGAGAAGATGAGGCTCTTTTTTTAACGAGAGATTATTTTAAGGTTCAGCTTCCTGAAGGTTCATGGCTTTGGATATTTCGTCATCTTGAAACCTCTGAGTGGTTCGCGCATGGTCTTTGGGTGTAGAAAAGATGATGAAATCTAGGTTTGTCGAGCTACAAAGCTACAGCAACTACTCTTTTCTTCGTGGAGCGAGCCACCCAGAAGAGTTAGTCGCTCAAGCCGCTGAGCTTGGATATGCCGCAATTGGCATGAGTGACTATCATTCTTTTGCCGGAGTAGTTCGTGCCCATGTTGCCGCGAAAAAGCATAAACTCCAGCTCATCATTGGCACACGCATTCCTCTTTTTCACCACATTCCAATCCTCAAACGTGAGCAACAAAATATTGCGGAACCACTTGAGGTACAACCCGAGCAACTTCGTCCTTTCACTCTACCACTTTCAGTAATTCTCTACCCCAGTAGTAAAGAGGCGTACGGCAGAATTTGCGCGCTACTGACGAAGGGAAAACTTCGCGCACCAAAAGGCATGTGTTTTCTCAAGCTGCAAGAACTTGCCGATGCAAGCATTGCCACACATTGTCTTGTGCTCACTCACGATCTTGCAGACACCTCACTACTCCATCATCTAGAACAACTAAAAAATATCTTCCCTCAGGAGAGACTTTCTCTCGCGCTCAGTCACACCTATGGCCCGGAAGGACTTCGCCGACTGGAACAAACCATGCTTCTCAGTAGAGTGGCTGGAATCGCAGCACTTGCCACAAACCAAGTGCATTATCACTGCGCAAATCGAAGAGCCCTACAAGATGTGCTGAGTTGCATTCGCTCTCGATGCACCATTCAAGAAGCGGGGTTTTCACTTTTCCAAAATGGCGAACGCTTTCTCAAATCTCAAGATGAAATGGCCCGCCTTTTTCGTAAATATCCAGAGGCTGTTCGAAGAAGTGTTGAAGTAGCTGAGGAGGCAAGTCGATTTACTCTGGACCAACTTCGCTACGAGTACCCTCATGAAGTCTGCCCCAAAGGAGAAGCTCCTATTCGCTATCTACGACGACTAGTAAAAGAGCGATCTCCTGTGAT
>CAYGNZ010000064.1:0-11844 GCA_964351345.1 uncultured Bdellovibrionales bacterium
GGTAAGAGGGGGCCAGATTGTGGCAGCGAAATGCTCGGCAATAGGGTGCAAAACTACTGCATAAGACGTGCTAGCTTTCTCTCTCTATTGCTGCTAAGTTACTGAGCCTTCGAGCTAGTGGGGATACTTACGAGCTCTATTTTGCTGACGAGGCGGCGCAGAAATTCTAATAATTTCGCATGCTTTGTCAGTAGTCTGTCGACTAACATTCGGTTCAAAAACGATGCCTAAAGTAAAAACAAATCGCGGCGCTGCGAAGCGTTTTCGCAAGACTGGTGGAAGCAAGATAAAAAGAGGAAGTGCCTTCCGACGACACATCCTGACTTCGAAGACGACCAAGAGAAAGCGTCATCTTCGTGGGGGTGGCTATGTGGCTCCTGCCGATGTGAAACAAGTACAAGCCTTGATGCCTTACAACTAGGTAGCTCAAGATTACAAACTAATTTCAATGATTTCGGCGTCGAATTTAGTATCCGCCGATGAGAGGTAAAAATGAGAGTTAAACGCGGATTTACAGCACGTCGCCGACGCAAGAAGGTCCTCAAGCAAGCAAAAGGCTTTCGTGGTCGTTCGAAAAATACCATCCGAACTGCTCACCACCGAGTGGAAAAAGCAATGGAGTACGCCTACCGGGATCGTCGTACGAAGAAGCGTGACTTCCGCCGCGTGTGGATTGTTCGCGTTGGTGCGGCTGCTCGTGCAGCAGGATTGAGCTACTCTCAGCTGATCAACGGTCTGAATAAGGCAGGCGTTGAGCTTGATCGTAAATCTCTCGCTATCCTTGGTTCAGAGAAGCCAGAAGCCTTTGCCGCAGTTGCAGAGCTAGCCAAGGCTGAGCTTCAGTAAGTCTCAAGGTCGATAGCACCCCCGGGGCTGAAGAGCGAGAAAAGGTCCTAGCTCTTCACCGTGCCCTTGCGTTATCCTCTTTCGAGCGTACTGACGTGACGACCATGGTGGCGCTTCGTTGCTGATTTTGAAAAGTCTAATGCACCCTGAGACCCATCCTCGTGCTCAATAAGGATTCCGTTCAAACTGTCCTCAAAGATGCAAGCGCACTCGTTGGTAGCGCGACGGACCCCAGCAGTCTCTCTGAGCTTAAAGTCCAATATCTCGGTAAAAAGGGTAGCCTGACGTCCTTGATGAAGGATCTCAAATCAGCAGCTCCCGAAGAACGAAAGGAATTGGGAAAGCTACTCAATGAGGCGAAGCAGACCCTTGAGCAACTGATCACCGAGAAGCAGTCACAGCTTAGTGGTGCGCTGCTCAACGAGAAGCTCAAAGACGAGTGGATTGATGTCACTCTTCCTGCGGATGCGCTTCCCCGAGCCTTTGCTCCTGGTTCACTTCATCCACTCACTCGCGTGCAGCGAGAATTAGAGAAAATTTTTGCCGGACTTGGCTTTGATGTCGTCGATGGACCAGAAGTTGAAACCGAATACTATAACTTCGAGGCTTTAAATATTCCCGACACGCATCCCGCACGAGATATGCAGGATACGATCTGGACCACTGGAGGAAATTTACTCCGCACGCAAACCTCGGCAATACAAGTTCGCGCGCTCGAGCAAATGGCACCACCGCTACGCATTGTCGCACCGGGACGTTGCTTTCGTTACGAAAGAATGGACGCAACCCATGAACATACCTTTTATCAGATGGAGGGTATGATGATTGATAAAAATGTGACCGTGGGACATCTGATCTATTTCATGAAGACCTTGCTGAGAGAGATCTTCGGTTCTGAGCAAAAAATACGTCTACGTCCGGGCTACTTCCCCTTTGTTGAGCCGGGCTTCGAACTCGATATTTGGTTTCAAGGGAAATGGTTAGAACTACTCCCTTGCGGGCTTGTGCACCCGAAGGTGCTTGAATACGGCGGCATTGATCCTAAGGAATGGCAAGGATTCGCCTTTGGACTTGGTCTTTCGCGGCTCGTGATGTCTCGCTACCAGATTGATGATATTCGCCACTTGCAATCTGGCGATCTCCGTTTCCTCAAACAGTTTCCCTAAGCATGATTTTATCAAGAGAGTGGCTAAGTGATTGGGTTGAGTTTGGCGCGCTGAGTGACGAAGAGTTCTCAGAGCTGATTACTACCCGCGTTGCTGAAGTAGATGAGGTGCATCAGGGCGCAGCAGCGCTTGCCCATGCGCGCGTGGCTCACGTAGAGAGCGTGAAACCGCATCCAGAAAAAAAGACGCTTTGTATCGCGAGCATCTCGCTGGGGAATGAAACAAGAGAAGTCGTCTGCGGCGCCCCGAACTGTAGAGCGGGAATGTTTACCGCCTATATCGCTCCCGGAGAGTCATTTTATCCTAAAGGCTCAGAGGACAAAGTAATCGCTGCCGAACGAGAGATTGCCGGAGTGCTTAGTGCAGGCGTGCTGGTCAGTGAGGCAGAGCTGAAGCTCGCGGAATCAAACGAGGGAATTCTTGATCTCACTCCAGACTACCTCGCAGGAGCCAAGCGCTCCGGGCAGAAGCCCCCTGCATTGAAGGCGGGTGCACTGCTTGCAGAGTATCTCGGTGGCCCGGATACCTTGCTCGAAATTGACAATAAATCGCTCACGCATCGCCCTGACCTGTGGAGTCATTTTGGTTTTGCCCGCGAACTCTCCGCCATCCTTGATCACGCCCTTACTGCGGATGCCCATGCCTGGGCTGATGTTACAGATGAGGGAAAAAAGAAGCTCGCAGCTCTGGGCAGCGAGAAATCAAAGTTTCAAATTAGTATCGAACCCGGTTCGGAATGTCGTCGATTTGCCGCAGTTGAGCTGAGCAACGTCAAAGTAGAATCCTCACCGCTTTGGATGCGGAGACGATTGTTTAGTGTCGGGGCGGGGATTCGTAACGTGCTTGTTGATATGAGCAACTACGTGATGCTTGATATTGGCCAGCCGAATCATGCCTACGATGCTGATTCATTGCGGGGAACGCAGATAGTCGTACGGAAAGCCAAAGAGGGAGAGCGATTTGTCGGGCTTGATGGTGAAGAACGAACGCTGACGAAAGAAGATATTGCTATCACCGATGAGGGAGGCTGCGTGGCGCTTGGTGGTGTGATTGGTGGCGCGGAGTGTTCCGTGCACGATTCCACTTCAAGACTCTTACTCGAATCTGCAAACTTTGACCCGATTAGTATTCGTAGCACCTGTAAGCGGCACAATTTGCGCACGGACGCCTCAAATCGCTTTGAAAAATCGCAGTCGGCCTACGGGGTGCCGCTGGGAATACAGCGATTTGTGCAAGTACTCTCTGAACTACAGCCTGAACTCAAGGTAGCAGGAGCGGTTGCTGACTGCTTTGCCGAGAAACCAGAGCCGGTCAGTGTCACCGTGCAGTATGACTACATCCGCTCGCGCTTAGGAAAGCAGCTTGAGGATGCTGAGCTCGAACGCATACTCACGTCTCTGGGGTTTGTCCTTTCGGGGAAAAAAGAAGTTCGCTGCGAGGTGCCGTATTACCGCGCGACGCGAGATATTAGTATTGAGGATGATTTGGTTGAAGAAATTGGCCGCATCCATGGCTACGAAAATATTCCCGAAGCAGCTCCTCGCATTGCCTCAAGTGCGTCTCATTCCTTACCGCTTCGTGAATTAGAATATGAGCTACAAGACTGTCTCAGTGGATTAGGCTTCTCTGAGATCTATGCCTACAGCTTCATGAATCAGGAGCAGGCGGCATTGCTGGGCTGTGATGTTGAGCATGCAATTGAGGTGAAAAACCCGGTTGATGCGAATAACCGTCTGATTCGCACCTCGTTAATTCCTGGAATGCTTTCCGCTGTAGAGGGAAATGAGCGCTATCAATCGTCACTGTTCCTCTACGAGTTGGGCAGGACCTACAGCACGAAAGAAGATTCGACCATTCTTGCGCATAGTGCCGACAAGTTGCTCAAAAATCGGGCAGCGTTTGAACGGCGGTCTCTTTGCCTTGCCTATTCTAGCGGTGTTGACGAGAAAAAGCTTAGTGCGCTGATGCAGCCGCCGACAAAAAGAGGTGCGGACTTTTTCGCACTTACCTCGGTGCTGCGTAAGCTCGTACGCTTACTTACCGCAGAGCCGCTTGTACTTGAACCAATTGCGGAAGGCTCCACGCAGGCAGCACGCTGGATGCATCCCTCACGCTCGGCGAGATTGAACGTGGGGCAGGAGAGTATCGGCGTGATTGCGGAAGTGCATCCCTCGGCACTTGATGATTGTAAGAACCGAGTGGTGCTTGCAGAGGTATCGCTGGAGTTGCTTTTAGCAATTCGCCAGAAAGAGATTTTGTTCTCACCCTTATCGAAGTTTCCGCAGAGCTTCTTTGAAATCTCTATGGTTGCTCCAAAACAAACTCACTACGCTGAGCTTGCAGCGCTGCTGCAACAGGCCGCCCCGAAGGAAGTCTTGCGCGGGATTGAAGCAGTAGCGGTGTATGAGGGTGAGCCTCTTGCTGAGGATGAGAAGAGTGTCTCAATAAAACTCTACTTCGGTTCCAACGAGAGAACCATTGGTAGCGAGGAGCTACAAAATATCCAGCAGCAGATTATGGCCGCCGTTGATTCCTCGGCATTTTCTCTGCGTTCCTAGCGCGCTCGCTGAAATTGCCCGCGAGGTATGTACCGTACCGAAGTTATTTTGCCAGTACGCCTGAGGTTTGCTAGTAACATAGTGGTAGAATCTCTGCTGGAGTATCTGACGCGTGAGTTACCTCGAGAAATTTCAACAACGACAACCTGCCTCTCCAGCAGCGGAGACCAGTACTCCCCTTGGGAACGCTTATCAGCGAGCACATTACGATTTACCTCGCAGTGTGAATGCACAGCGCATGCTCGTGGAGAGCATGCCGGAGCTACTAGAAATTCAAGCGGATCGCATGGAAGAAGTCGTTGAACTCGAGCAACGCTGTTATCCCTCTCCTTGGTCGGCGGGGCTTGTGCGCGGAGAATTCAACAAAGAGGTATCATACCGTTTAGGCCTACTGCTTGAAGGCAAAGTGGTGGCCTATAGTTTCTGTTACTTGATTCCCCAAGACCTTCACATACTCAATATTGCAGTCGCACCTGAACAGCGCGGAAAAGGCTTCGGCAAATACTTGCTGTGTAATCTTCTCACTCGCGCAATTGATGCCAACGTCACCCTTGTGGGTTTAGAAGTGCGCCCCTCAAACGCTGCTGCGCGTGCCTTGTATGCCCGCTTGGGTTTTCAAGCGGTGGGAATTCGGCGGGGGTATTATCGTGATAATGGCGAGGATGCGCTACTTCTTGAGCGAAACTTAGGTGCCCAAGACTTGGCATTTTTTAAGAAATTCTCGCAAGATAGCTCAAAAGGGTAGGAATTTCCTCTGGTTTGACGAAGTTGCGTTCAAAGAGTATAATCCCGCCTTCTAAGTGAGGGAGATTCTTAGAAAGCTCGCAGTTAGTTCCGGATGAATAGCTCTCCGCTCTGCCCAAAACTGCTTACTTGAATCTTCCTGTTCAAAAGCGAGACTTGAATCAAGTGATTCTCGGCTTCCTCGTTGGACGAAGAAAGTAGTGAGTGAAGTGGCAGATCGGTGAGCGCGGCAATGTATGAGGAGACGAGGGTGAGTCAAAGTCAAGCTTTTAACGTTCAGGATAAAGTAGTCTACCCAGCCCACGGTGTGGGTGTAATCGAGTCAATCCAGAATCGGAAAGTCTCCGGAGCTGAGCAAGCATTTTACATGATTTCGATTGTCGAGACCGGCATGAAAATCATGGTGCCAACTGTGCAAGCGGATACGGTAGGGCTTCGTCGAGTTGTTGATTCTTCTACTGTTGAAGAAGTCTATGACATTCTGCGAAACAAGAATGTGACGATTGATAATCAAATGTGGGATCGTCGCTATCGTGAGTATTCTCAAAAGATCAAAACCGGTTCGGTTCTCGAAATCGCCTCGGTAATTCGTGACCTCTCCGTGCTAAAAATCGACAAAGAATTATCTTTCGGCGAACGCCGAATGCTCGATACCGCACAGGGTCTACTAATTAAAGAACTCTCTATCGCAAAGGCGAGTTCAGAAGATTCCATCAAAGCAGAGTTAGAAGAACTCTGTGATGCAGCCTAATTCAGCACTCTCCCGCTTCGGTGGGAGAGCACTGTCCTCTCATGTATGCCATTATTGCCGCAGCGGGCTCTGGAAGCAGAATGCGCGAGGCGGCAACACAAACCTCAAAAGTTCTCATTCCCTTACATGATGGACTAAGCGCTCTTGCTCTTAGTATCAAAAATTTTGCTGCCTGCCCGAGCTGTCGGGGAATCGTGATTGCGGCAAGAAAGGAAGACGCTGAAGAAATTCAAGCGCTGTTCTCACAACACGCAGCCTCGCTTGATTGTCAGCTCGCCCCCGGGGGGCAGGATCGGCAGCAATCGGTGTATCATGCGCTTTGTCTGCTTGAGTCAAAAGCCGAGTTCGTCGCGGTCCATGATGCAGCGCGGCCTTTTTGTAGCCCAGAAAAAATTGAAGCAGTGTATCAGGCAGCGCGACAGACCGGTGCGGCCTTGTTAGCGATTCCTGCAACCTCAACACTAAAAGAGGTGCAGCAACAGAGAGTCTCAAGAACCCTTGACCGAAGTGTCATCTGGGAAGCGCAAACACCCCAAGTCTTTCGCTATGAGTTACTTCGCCAGGCCCATGAAAAGAGTCTGAAGGAGGGTGGCCGGGCAACCGATGATAGTGAGCTAGTAGAACTGCTCGGGGAATCGGTGCAAATAGTTCAAGGCGAGCCTGAAAATATCAAGCTCACGACTCCCAGTGATTTGCGCTACGCGCGTTTCTTGTTACAGGCCCAGGACGACTAGTCTGAGGCGTTTTCTCGAAGTATCAAACCGTCATACGCCAGGGCAATCGAAGAGGAGCTCAGTTCTGCAAGCTTCTTATTCCACTGCTCATGCTCGACCTCATGGGAAATATGAGTAAGAAAAGCGCGCGAGGGTCGTAGCTTTTCAATTATTTCTACTGCTTGAGGAATGGTGAAATGAGTTGCGTGGGGCCGTTCTCTAAGACCATCCAGCACCAACACATCGAGGCCTTGGAGGAGTTCCATGCTCTCTGGGGGGATATGCGAACAATCCGTCACATAGGCAATGTTGCCTGCGCGAAATCCTAATACTTCCATCTGACCGTGAAGCACCGGAATGGCCTGAATTTTCCCGAAGCCAAAGTCGAGTTCCTCATTTGCTTTAATGGTGTGGAGTTCAAGACGTGGTGGAGCGCCGCCTTGATAGCTCGGGTCTTTGTAAAAGCAATAGCGGAAGGTCTCTTGTAGTTGCTTTGCGCTGCTTGCCGTGGCGTAAAGCGGAATGGTTTCACGCTGAATGAAATTAAACGAACGTAAATCATCAATACCAAAGGTGTGGTCTGCGTGCGTATGGGTGTAGAGCACCGCGGAGATGCGCGAGAGGTTGCTGCGGAGTGCTTGTTGACGCAAATCGGGGGTGGTGTCGATGAGTACGTTGTTCCCCTCACCAAAGGAAAAAAATGCGCTGGAACGAAGGCGGTTGTTTCTGGGGTTCTCTGATTGGCAGACCTCACAGGGGCAGGAGGGAATGGGGACACCGGTGGAGGTGCCTGTTCCAAGGATCTCTAATTGAATCTGATTGCTCAAGGCCTTGGGTATCCTTAGCTTGGTTTGCTTCTCCCACCGAGCTTGTAGCCTTCGCAGTCTATGGTGACAAAGTCAAAGCCGGCTGCACGAACGCTCTCGAGAAGTTTTTGGCGCACTCCATCGGACATGCTCGCTGGGATTTGCTCGGGAGCGAGTTCAACTCGCGCAAGCGTTTCCGAGTCGCGTCCTGAGGTGGAGAGGAGGTGATAGCGCACACGAGCGCCTTCAAAACCTAACTGCTGGAGCGCGATTTCTGCTTGCTCAACCATGGAGAGTCGAGCCGGGGTGACTTCTGTGCCGCGTGGAATCCGTGAGGAAAGACAAGCCATTGCTGGTTTATTCCAGTTTGAAAGACCTCGGTTCTTTGCACACTCGCGCACCGCGGCTTTGCCTAATCCGAGTTCTTGCAGTGGATGCCGTACACCCGCTTCGGTGGCTGCTCGTAGACCAGGGCGAATATCAGACATATCATCGGCGTTAGTGCCATCAACCAAGACCTGTGCGGATTCTTGAGGCAGCAGCGGCAGTAAATATGAGAAAATGCTTTCATACATCGCGGTCTTACAGTGGTAGCAGCGGTCGCCACTATTTGCGCGATACTTTGGGTTCTCAAGCTCTTTTGTCTCTAGTAGGCGATGCGCAACACGGAGTTGCGCAGTGAGTTGTTTGCAGAGTTCTAATTCGTCACTTCTGAGCGAGGGGGAGCAGGCAGTGATAGCTTCAACTCTATCAGCTCCAAGGCCATCAACCGCAGCAGCGAGCACCAGGGTTGAGTCAACGCCGCCTGAGAATGCTACCAGTGCGCGGTCGAACTGAAGAAACCAGGCAGCCAGGTCGTCATAAACGAGCCGCTGGCTAGAGTTCGAACTGCTTTGGCTAGGAGTGCTGCTCACGTGTGGCTTGCTCGGTGATGGGTAAAATACGTTGATTCAACTTCTATGCGCCCGGAAAACCGACACTATAGCTCTTGAGAGATTTCCTAGCAAAAGCAGAAATTCTGAATTCTTTCAGCTGTATTCTCATTTGAACGAGATGGCTGAGAGTCTCTTGCTTTAACTAGCAGGTTATTAGTATAAAAATACTTGTTTTGTTGGTAGCTTATGCGCTCTGACAACAAGGGAGCAAACAGAGAATAGGAAGCAGCATGGAAAGTGAGGACAAATCCGCCGAGCAGGCTGGATTCAAGGTGGTCGATAAGCGTCGCTTTAACGAGGACGGCGAAGCAAGAACAGGCGACTCCGCTGAAACAAGTGCCGCAGAGCCGCAAAAATCTGCACCACAACAAGCCGCCGCAGCCCAACCTCAAGAGCCGCCAAAGAAGCCTGAGCAGGAAGCCTCGGCACAATCTTCACAACAGGCCTACACGGTAGACTTTCCAAGTTTTATTATCAGCCTCGCCACTCAGGCGATGATGATGATGGGAGAGATTCCTAATCCCGAATCAAATCTACTAAGTGAGAACCTCGAAGGTGCTCGACAAACAATCGATATTCTCGCGCTCCTTGAGGAGAAGACCCAAGGAAATCTCACCGCAGAAGAACGTCAGCTTATGACGGAAGTGCTTGCGAGTTTGCGAATGAGTTATGTGAAGAAGCGTGGCGGATAGTTCGGCGAGAGTGCCTTGGACTGAACTCGCTGAGTATTGTAATTAGCAAAGGAAAGAGAATGAAGAATCGGTTTTATGTTTTTATTGCGCTTGTAGTTCTTTGCGGCACTCCCGGTGCTGCCTACGCACAGCTTGAAGAAGCTGCGCCGGAAAAGACTCCTCCAGAGGTTGCCGCTCCATCTACTCCTGAGGCAGCGGCTGCTGCGCCCATCGGGCCGAAAGCCGGAGAACTCTGGATCGAGGGCTCCCAAGGCCTGCTCATACCAAAAATCGATTTACCAAGCTTTGCCCCCGCGGTTGAAAAGCTCGGTCTTGCCGTGGTGAATATTCGAACCGAAGGCAAAAACGAGGAAGAAGAGCCCGAAGTGCAAGGGCAGGGACCGAAAGCTCCGTTTAATGCCCGTCCGCATGGGAATATGTCGCCCTTTGATTTCTTCTTTCAGATGCCCCAACAAAAGCAACATCGCTTTTCTAGTCTGGGAAGTGGTTTCGTGATTCACCCCGATGGCTACATCGTCACAAATCATCATGTGGTCGCGCGAGCCTCAAAAATAATGGTGAGTTTCAGAGATGATAAGAAAACATATTACGCCGAGCTTGTAGGGAGTGATGAGAAAACCGATCTCGCCCTAATTAAAGTAAATCGTGACGAGAAACTTCCCGCAGCGCCGCTTGGTGATTCGGATAAGTTGGAGCCGGGGGATTGGGTAATCGCAATTGGAAACCCTTTTCGATTAGGCCATACCGCTACCGCGGGAATTGTGTCGGCAACGTCTCGTCGAATTCCTGGCGGGAAGCCCTACGACAATTTTATTCAGACCGATGCCTCGATTAATCCGGGGAACTCGGGTGGCCCTTTGTTTAACGCCGAGGGGGAAGTGATTGGTGTGAATACTGCGATATTCAGCCCAGGGCGCTTTGGCGCGGCAGGAAATATCGGTATCGGCTTTGCGATTCCAATCAATTTAGTCAAATCGATTATCCTTCAGCTAAAAAATCAGGGACAAGTTACCCGCGGTTGGCTTGGGGTGTTGATTCAGCCCGTGACGGAAGATGTTGCCGAAGCCTTGCGCCTTGATGAAGCGCGAGGAGCACTGGTGGCTGATGTGGTTCCGCGCAGTCCGGCAGAGAAAGCAGGATTTCGTCGTGGAGACGTGATTCTTTCCTTCGATGGAAATCGCGTCGAAGAGAACGATGACTTGCCGTTGATGGTTGCAGAGACTGAGGTCGGCAAGCGAGCCAACGTCGGTATTATTCGTAGTGGCGAGAAGAAGGTCCTGCGAGTGGTCATTGACGAGTTAAAAGATGAAGCGGTGCCGGTTGAAGTTCAAGAACCGAACGAAGAGTCGCAAATTGGCGCAACGGTACAGGAACTCACTGCTGATATCGCCCGTTCGCTGGGTATTGAAGATACCAGCGGGGTGGTCGTGAGTGACGTTGATGTCGATGGTCCTGCCGCAGAAGCGGGATTGAGACGAGGGGATGTGATTCTCGAAATTAACTCCACTCCAGTAAATACTACCGCAGAGTTTAAGTCTTTGACCAAGAACGCGTCTGAGGCCAAGCCGCTGCTATTGCTCGTTCGTCGAGGGAAAAACACTTTGTTTTTCACCGTGCGAGGAGAGAGGTAGGCATCGACTGTGTGTGCGATCCTTCGCAGAATGTTCCCTCGACGAGTGTCTTGCGGAAATTACAGTAACGCCCTACGCGTGATCGCCTGTCTCATGCTGCTGTCTGCCTGCACCCTGGGGGTCGATGAGACGCCTGAGCCAGAGGTGCAGTCTCGCGCAGACGAGGTTGACGAGAGCGCCTTTGAGTTACCGCCCTGGTATTCTCTACCCCTGTTCACTGATGTGTGGGAGGGAGTGCTGGTTGAAGGCGCACCCGTGCCAAACGCTGAGGAGCGAAAAGAACTCTTTGAACGAGGTGCGTATTTGGTGCGTGGGGCAAGTGCCTGCGTGGTGTGCCACGGGGCAAATCCAAATGATCCAAATTCGCCGCTCTCGGGCGGAAGGGTAATGACCGACGCATTTGGTGAAGTGCCGGCGGCAAACATCACACCGGATCGACTTACTGGAATTGGTTCATGGAGTATCGACCAAGTGACCACGGCCCTACGCTCATCAATCGGTAAGGGGCAAACGCTTCTTTCTCTCGATGCGCATCAAGGCTACCGCTGGCTCTCTGACCGAGATACCAAAGCCATCGCAATTTTTCTGATGGTGCAGGAGCCAGTAAGAAATCCTATCCAGCGACGAGAGCTGAGTGATTTTACGGTAAAAGATTGGGGCATGTTTACTCGTCATGCAGAAGTGCGGGGCTACGTGCCGAGCTTGCCGCAAAAAGCAACCAAACAATACGGACGCTACTTAGCAAAACACGTTTCAGGTTGTGATCGCTGCCACACTCCCCCTGATGGTTTCTTCTCTGCGGAAAAAGATTTCTCAGGAACGGAAGAAGCGCAAAAGGGGAATTTCTTTGAGGCGATGGGGGAGTTGCTGACACTCCTTGTTCCCGAAGAGAGCGACCCCACCGAGGTGCGCAGTGAGGTATCCTCTGTGCTCTCCGCATCGGGGAAGCGCGAATATCAAAAATCACAAGACGTCGTTGGTGATTCTTCCAATGAAGTGTTT
>CAYGNZ010000065.1:0-11727 GCA_964351345.1 uncultured Bdellovibrionales bacterium
GACGTCAACGGCGACGGGGCGGTGGATATCGTCGCGACAGGATCAAGCGGTGCCAACGGTGTCACCCAAGTGCTTCTGAACAATGGAGATGGAACTTTCAGTATCGCAGACTCCTACACCGGAGTGGCCGAAGGACTTGTCGCAGTAACGCTGGAAGATTTGGATAATGACGGTGATCTCGATTTACTCGAAGGCGGTTACGATTCCTCCCTTACTGGCGTGCTCTCGGTGCGACTCAATGATGGCAGTGGAACGTTTGGTTCCTCAGTATCTATTGCGACTGAGCCAAGTGCGACGTACGCTATTGCCACTGGCGACTTTAATGGCGATGGAATTTTTGATGTTGTCACGGGGGGCTATGATGGCATCGATTCGTTTGCCACGATCATGATTGGCGATGGCAGCGGAACGTTTAGTGTTTCTGAGACGCTAAGCCTAAACGGATTTGCCGCCTATGGGGTGGCGCTTGTTGACCTGAACGGGGACCAAGCTCTAGACCTTGTTACCACTTCCAACGTGGGATTGAACGAAGTGTTTCTCGGTGACGGTGCCGGGAGTTTTACGGCGTCCTTCTCGATTGACAACCCTGGTTATAGTCGAGGGTTGGCGATTGTTGATATCAACGGAGATGGGGTTCCCGACATACTCAATTCTGGCTCAAATGGTGGGGTAGCAACCTTGACCTTCAATCTTGCCGAAACTGTTAGTGGAGTTTCTCCGTTAGCGGAATTCTCTTTAACAACCTTGGCGGGGGCTCGTCAGGCGCTGCCGCAGTTTGCCAAACGACTCGATAGTCTCGCAGCGCAACGGGGACAAATCGGAGCTTTTGAGTCCCGCCTAAATACCGCCGTAGGCGTTGCTCGTGTTGCACGGGAGAATTTTAGCGCGGCAGAAAGTCAAATCTTAGATGCCGATGTCGCCGTTGAAGCGGCGGGTCTGGTGAGGAACCAAATTTTGCAGCAAGCCGGTGCCGCAATTCTGTCACAGGCAAATCAAACGCCTGCCTTAGCTCTTACTCTCCTAGAGTAAGTCACCCATATGAAAGGCCCGCGATTTCCTGGTCCTCGATTGATACATTTTGAATTTCTCCTTGCAGAAACACGTGTGTATACGAGAAGCTGAACGCACGCGATGTGTATCTCCTTGTTCTTATCTTAGGACCTGCTTTAAATGAAACTTCAGACTCTACTGTGCATTCTGACGTTACTCCTCTCACCTAGTTTCCTGGCAAGCCCAGTATTTGCTGCCTGCGATGATGGGCGAGTCCCCTGCTCACATCCTTGCGATCAAAACACAAGACCGAAGTGCAAAGATTCTCGTGGAGCGGATGGTAAACCGCATTGTGTAACCCCCGGTTACTGCCGAGATTACTCCAGTTCTGCTCTGCTTGGTTGCGAGGCTGGATGGAGAAAGCGAAAGGAAAAATGTTCCACCGTCGAGCGTGCCTCGAGAGGTTGTAAGGATAAGCGCGCTCCTAATGGCGATCTCTGTGTTAATTTTAGTCGCTAACTGATTTGTCTCTCTAAGTAGTGCCGAGTTTTCCTCACTCCAGCCCTGCCGCCCTTGCGGTTGCCGTTGTACTACAAAGCGAAAATCGCTGATAAATTGCAGGAATATGTATGAGTACGTATAAATGTTGATTTATGCTGTAGTTTGATGCATAATTAAAGTTCTATTGTTTAGGTTTACGTATAGTAGAGGTTGTTATGAAATCATATCTTGTACGCTTTCCAGTATTTAGGGTGCTCTCACTTAGTTTTCTCACGATGTTGCTGCTTATTGGCTCTTGTAGCGCGTATGTGATTGTCGAGCCTGGCCATGTTGGGGTGGTGCATATGCTTGGTGCGGTGCAACCAAAACCCCTGGCGGAGGGCTTTCACTTGAAGAAACCTTTTCTTGATCGAGTCGAGCCGGTCAACATTCGATTGAATAAGACACATGCAAATGCCGCCTCGTCTTCTCGTGACTTGCAGAACGTCGAGACCCAAGTGACGATTCAGTTCGCGATGATCGGGGCTCATGCGCCCAATACTTTTCAGCGTATCGGACGAATTGGTGATGTGTCGCAGACGGTGATTGAGCCGGCAATACAAGAGTCGGTAAAGGCAATCACTGCGAAGTATACTGCCGAACAACTTGTGACCCAACGAGCGGAGGTAAAGCTACAAATTCAGCAAGCTATTGCTCGTTTTATCCGAGTGACGCTCAAAGAAAAAGGCCTTGAGGAGGCACTCTCAATAGCCAACGTGGCAATTACGAACTTCGATTTTTCGCGAGAGTTTAATCAAGCGATCGAGGCGAAAGTAAAGGCTGAGCAGGAAGCCCTCCAAGCGAAGAACGAAAAATTGCGTCGGGTGACACAAGCGGAGGCGGCGGCTGCAGAGAGGAAGCTCGGTGCGGAGGCAGTTGCCTACCAGATTGAGCAAGAGTCACAGGCGCGTGCTGCAGCCATCGAACGAGAAGCAAAAGCGCTCAAAGATAATCCAGCGTTAATTCAACTTCGACTGGCGGAAAAGTGGGATGGACAGTTGCCGAAGTTTACCGGTAGTGACGCCGTTCCTCTGTTGAATGTGGACAGCATTGTCGCTCGGGGGAAGTAGTGGCGACTGAGGGGGCTTTGCCCCCTCTTTTTTTGCTCTTCTCCGCCGAGTCTTCTCCTCGTATGCTATTGTTCTTTGAGAATGAAATATTCCTTGAGGTGAACTACGTTGAACATGACCTTGCCGTTTCGTTACTGTTTTCCCCTTCTCCTACTCTCCTGTGGGGGCGGCGGAGGAGAGAATTTTGATGTGAACGGTGTCTGGGTCGGCCAGTTATTTCAAGCAAGCGGAGTGATTTGCGCTGACGGTCAAATCGCAGGTGCGGGTTTTGGTGTTCCTACTTCTCAGTTAAGCGTGGCAATTCGCTCAGAAGGCGAAGAGGGATCTGCGCTTGAGGTTGAAGACGCTGCATGTGTCTATCGAGGAGAGTTTTCCTCAAGCCAACGTATTGTACTTGCGGGTGAAGGTACAGATTGTCGCCGTAGAATGGAATTGCGATTCCTTAACTCTCAAATGCTTGAACTGTTTTTCCCTCCGGATACTCCCACTCCAGGCACTTGCACTATTGGAGAGGAAGGAATTTTGGAAAAATCGGAGTTGTAGATCCAGTGAAACGTATCGGTATTATCGGTGGTATGAGCTGGGAATCGACCTCAGATTATTATCGCCGACTCAATGTCCTCGCTCGTCAGCATTTTGGTGGCTTGCACTCTGCGGAATTACTCATTGAGAGTGTTGATTTTGCACCGCTTGCCGAATTGCAACAAAACCAAGATTGGGATGCAATTGGCGAGATACTACTCGACTCGGGACGACGACTTGAAGCAGCCGGCGCAGAGGTGGTTCTAATTTGTTCCAATACAATGCATCGTGTCGCGCCGATTTTGCAAACTGAGTTAGCTATCCCCCTACTCCACATTGCTGAGGCAGTTCTTGCTGAAGCGAGAACACAAGAAATCACCAAGATTGGCCTACTCGCCACGAGATTTACAATGGAAGCGGAATTTTACTGTGGCTACTTAAAGCAGGCTGGTCTTGAGGTTTGCATTCCAGATCAAGCTCATCGAACAGAGGTTCATCGAGTGATTTACGAAGAGCTTTGCCAGGGGAAATTTTTGGATTCTTCGAAAACGAGCTACCTTGAGGTTATTTCCTCGCTAGAAAAATCTGGTGCAGAAGCGATAGTGCTTGGGTGCACTGAAATAGGTTTGCTTGTCAAAGCGAGCGACACCCACCTACCCTTACTTGATACCACTGCCTTGCACACTGAGTATGCTTTTCAGTGGAGCATTCGCTGAACGGGATTGTCGAAAAACGAAAGTTTTTGGCGGGCCCTGAACAGGGCTTTTGATAGATTGAGCGCAAAAAAAAAGCCCCGCGAGAACCGCGAGGCTTTTTTTGGTTTGAAACTCGCAATCAGTCGTAACGCTGTTGCGGATTCGGTACTTCACGACAGTCAACAAAACCATCAGGGAACTCAAATCGAACCGTGAGTGGCGCACCCGCACCGGCCAGATCTCCAGCAGAACGAGTGAGGTAAATATGTTCCCGACCGCCGTTGTGGCTGCAACAGTCACGCACAAGCGGACCGTCTACCACATCACCAGCAGTGTTGAGCACTTCTACTCCGGCGTTTCGATACTCAGGCGGCATCAAAATAACGACCGTTCCGGTTCGCTCAGAGTGCGGCTTCCACAGCGCACCAAGTCCGCCGTCAGAAAATGTTCCGACAAAGTCGCAACCCACACCTGGGGTTGTGCCTAGGACGTTCCCCGCAGCGTCGGTTGATTCCCCGGCGATAGTACCGTCGTCTTCGACAGCAAAGTTCACAAATGCCATTGCACCGGGGCCACCAAGAACGCCCTCGAGGATGGCTTCACCCGCAAGGCCCGCACCAGAGAAGCTAAACGCGACAGGTCCGCCGGGAAACGCAGTCCCGTCAGCAAAAAGCGTAAAATTCCCAAATTCGTCCGTGATAGCTGAGTCGCCGAGGGCAGAAACTGTAACCCCGGCACGCCCGCCGTCACCAGCCCCGAGCACTCTGCTACTCAAGCTACCATTTCGTAAGGTGCCTTCGATCGTTACGGTTGAGTCACCGCGTTCTGCAGCACCGTCATTCTCTCCGCCACCGGAACTGCCGCCACAGGCAGCAAACGCACATGAAAAGATTAGACAGTTCAGGACTGCCAAAATACGCCGAGTAAATTTCATTGATACTAAATCTCCTGCAATGATGAGCTTGTAATGAGTGGCTCCAGGGGAGCGAGCCGCGACAAAATAATTCCAGCTTTAATACATTAAAAGTAATCTGCCAGCGATTGATATCGCTCTACGGAAACAGGGGCACTTTAGGTAAGATTAACCGTTGTGATTTGTGGTAAATAATTTACACAAAATGTTGCGGAAACTTGAAGGTGCGCTTCTGTGGCGAACAAGCTAGCGTAGATGAAATTACTGCTCGTAGTTAAACAGGTATTCTTTTTACTATGCTTAATTTAATCGTTCTTGGATTAGTTGCGGGGCTGCTTAGCGGAATCTTCGGCATCGGTGGCGGAGTAGTGTTAGTTCCTGCTTTACTTATCTTTAGTCAGCTAGAGATAAAACAAGCCATTGGCGTTTCATTGGCTGTGATTGTACCTACTGCCTTCTCCGGAGCCCTGAAGCATTACTATGCGGGCAATATCGACCTACAGCTTTCACTGCTTATCGCTGTAGGTGGTGTGATCGGTGGCTTACTCGGCGCCTCTCTTGCTCAATATCTGCCCGCAGCTACCTTAAAGAAGGTATACGGAGTATTTCTAATACTCGTCGGGCTCAATATCGTGTTTGATTTTACCGCCGGAATTTCTCAGCGTGCGGCCTTGAAGAATGCAAACACGGCTGAAGATGTTTCTTCTGGATAGTTTCTCGATTTTTAACAGGCAATAACAGCAGTGCGTAGTGCTATGGCAGGAATGTTACCAAAGACATCGGCTCAGTTTCACAAAATACCGCGGGCACGTATCGCCCTTATCGGCAGCATGTGGCATGCCGACTGCGTCGAGGGGATGATTGCGCGCGCAGAAGCAGAGCTACTCGCTGCGGGTGTTTCAGCCGAAAATATTAACTGCCATCGCGTGCCGGGCTCGCTTGAATTGCCTTTTGCGTGCCGAGTGCTGTTTGAGGCCGATGATTCACTCGATGCAATTCTCGCCTTTGGAGTGGTGCTTCGTGGTGCCACCTCACACGCGGATACCGTGATTCAAAATGTAACCCAGGGTTTTTCCGCGGTCTCTGATCGATATTTTAAACCGATTATCAACGAAGTGATCGCAGTGGAGTCGATCAAAGACGCCGAAGAACGTTCCGGTAGTACCGATGCGAACAAAGGGCTTGAAGCCGTTTTTGCCGTTACCGAATTACTTCATTGGCGCGCTCAGCAATCCAAATAGAGGAGGCGTGCATGCTCCTGCCAGATCTTCCCGATGCCTTTGAATCCCCGAGGCTTCTCCTGCGTGCTCCTCGACCTGAGGATGCTGAAGTAGTGAACGCGGCAGTGGTTGAAAGTTTCAATGAGATTTCTCCCTGGTTGCCCTGGGCAAAGAGCCGACCGAGTGTTGAGCAGACGCGCCTTGCAATGACAGAACTTTCACAAAAGTTTGCCAATCGAGAGGCCTTTGATTTGTTGCTTTTTTCTAAGGCAGGCGATTGCTTTCTTGGAGTATCTGGTATTCCTCGGCTCGACTGGTCCGAGAAAAAATTTGAACTCGGCTATTGGTTGCGAACTTCTGCCTGCGGACAGGGGTTTGCCACCGAGGCGGTCGTGCGAACAAAAACCTTCGCCGAAGAATTTCTTAAGCCTCAGCGGCTTGAAATTCGCTGCGATAGCCGAAATACCGCTAGTTCTGCGGTCGCCGAGCGTGCAGGGTTTCGTTTTGAGCGCAGAATTCTCAAAGATCGTGTTGCGAACGATCAAAGTATCCAAGATACTTTGATCTACTCGTGCCTCTATGGATAGATTGCGGTGTGGTAGAGGTGAGATTTACTACTGCTCAGAACTCGGTTTCATGGACTTATGACTTCGCTACAATATCTTCTAAGCCTTAGCGTTCTTTTTCTGTTTAGCGCATGCTCGGTGTTTACAGGAGCAACTGAGGGCAGCTCCGCGTCTTTTCTCAATACCACCGATGGAGCGGCAGATATTTCAAAAGGCAGCACTGAGCTTACCTCAAGCACATGCCCTCGTGGTCACACGGCAGAAGTCGCCGATGGACCGGTGGCAGAGACGGCAAAGGTATCGGCCACTGCAGAGTTTGCAGAACAAAATTTTGTGCGTCTACGACGAGACATCGCTGGAGGTGGCGGCGAGTATATCGAAGCAGTCGCTGAAATACTGGACGTGCCAAAGTCCGATCGCGCGCGTTACTACGCTTTGAGCAAGACCGCGTTTCCCGATATCCTTGAGTATTCCCCGAGCCAGGCACAGCCGACTGCTGAATTGCTCTACCGACTCGCCCTATCGCTTGAAAAGTAGTGCCGCTGAGGTGCAGTGCGAGGCTGAGATTTGCGAGCGCCTTCTGCGTGCTGCTTCTCGGCACGGCGTCTCTTACCCAAGCCGCTACCGAGGAATTAGAAGAAATCGCGCGTTCGCAAGAATGGCGAGCGCTTCTTCATGCGAGTTCCAATGCTGTTTTTTCCTCGCCGCAAAGCCTAGTTGATTCCAGCGAATTTTTTCTTTCGCCCGACGGTACGTCCGATCTGCTTGCGGAGCTTCGTGCAAACCTCTCACACTATTCTTCTGAGGATGAAGCTGTAGCGAAGAAGTATCGTTGTTCATTTCCCGCTCGTTCTCAGTTTATTTCCACAAGGGTATTAAGAGAGGACGCGAACCTTTCCGACTGTGAGCAACTGAATTCCTGGTTAGCGCAGTTTTCGCAAGCCAGACTGACGCTGGTATTCGCGGGCAGTTATTTAGGAAATCCGGCTTCGGTGTTCGGCCATACGTTCCTCAGAATTGATTCGCAAGTACCCGAGAGCAGATTGCTGCAGCAAACGATTAGCTATGGTGCGAACGCCACTGACCCTCCCGGTCCGCTATTTGCAATAAAAGGGCTCACCGGGAGGTATTTCGCCCAATACCGTTTGAGTCCGTACTTCCTTCACCTCAGGGAGTATAACGATATTGAGGATAGAGAACTTTTAGAGTTCCCTTTGGCCTACAGTGAAGCAGAGGTGCGCACTATCCTCCTGCACCTTTGGGAACTTCAGCTCGCGCGATTTGAGTATTTCTTTATCGATGAGAATTGCTCCTATAATTTGCTCACACTACTTGAGGTAGCTCGTCCTCAGCTCACTCTCACGGGGTATTTTCCCTTTCACGTTGTTCCACTTGATGTGGTGAGAATTCTTCTGACGGAAGTGGGACTGCGGGGGAAAGTAGGCTTTCGTGAGGCTCCCTCCGTTTCTATTCGGCAGCGCTATTCTGATTTGCCCTCAGCGCAGCAAGAGAACGTTGTTTCAATAGCAAGAGCGCAAGGCGTTGAACAGAACTCTGCTACTCCTGAAACACTGAGCGCGGAAGCACTCGATATCCTCATCGACTATTTTCAATATCTGTCGGAGAGTCCCACAGAGCTCTCATCGACGCAGAAGAACCTTCTCATCAGACGAAGTGTCTTTGGTCCTCGCTCTTCCTCGCCCTTGCGTGAACTCAGCGAGTATCAGCTTCCGCATAGCAGTAGCCGCCTTAGTGTAGGGCAAGGGAGTGGACGCGAAGGTGGGTTTACGAGTTTGGGTTTTCGATTTTTGTATCATGACACAAACGACGCTGCGCTGACCTACCCTCTTGGTTCGGAGCTGGAGTTTCTTAAATTTGATTTGCATTTTGAAACCAGTGACTCCCGGCTAAAATTAGAGGAGTTTCTCCTTCTGAGCTTCAAGGCAGCACCACTATTTGAGCCACTTCTTCGTTCTCCTTCATGGGATCTCTCAGTTGCCACGAAGCGACGAAGCTTTGCAAAAGGAGTGACCTCCTTGGTGACCGAAGCCGATGCGCGCTTGGGTCTCACCCGGAACGTCTCTCAGGGGATTCGATTTGCCGTCTTACTTGGCGGCTCGGTGCAACATACTACTCGTTTTACGGATTCGCTTGCGGTCTCGGCTGATGCGATACTTCGCTTGAGAATTGCGACGGTAAGGAATTCTGCACTTGAGCTAGAAGCGCTCGGGCGCAGCTATGTATCCGGCATTGCAGAGAGCAATTTTGATCTTGAGCTTACTCATCCGCTCTTTGCTACTGACACATTGAGGCTATTGTTTTCTCTCAGCCGGAGGCAGGATTTTACCGCGCCGTACTCGACGGTAGAAGTAAGGCTGAGAAAGTATTTTTAGTTGTGAGGAGAGAATGTAAGGAAGCTGGGGAGAAATACCTTCTCCCCAGCTTGCGGAATTGATTAGGTAGCCTCGAAGTCTACATAGTCAGAACCAAAGAAGAGTGATACTAGCGCGCGGAGAATAAAAGCTCCTACCGCAACAACAAGCATTCCAACCGCTGCGCGGTATGCACCCATTGCTGCAGCTACGATCGCTCCAAGTCCGGCAACAACCATGATCAATGCACCAAAGGCACCCTCGACCAATTTGAACATGTTACCAACAGAGTTACGCACCAAATCATCTTCATATGCAGCTTCGGAGAATGAGCCAGTTGGCCCTCCACCTTGCGCAAGTGAGAGATCAATCATCCCGCCGGCCAAAAGCACGGCGCCTAATACAAGCATCATTGCAGAGGCATGTCTCTGGCAACGAAGCACCATTGTGACGCACGCATGACGGTAACCGCCTGCGACGCTCGATAGTATTTTTTTCATCGTTTATTCTTCCTTGGTAGCGAAAAAGCCCATTGCTTTTCCTTCTTCTTGAAGGGGCACTCAAGGGCTCCCTTCTCTATTGTTGTGGAAAGATTGAATGACAGCGTTGCAGTTTATTCTGCGCCTTCTGTAAGTTGCTGAAGTTATTACTTAAATTGGGGCAATTTATGCGTGTTCTGGCCCAAGTCGGCTACGGAGCGCTGAAATCACGGCAGGAGGAAGGGCTTTTTGCTGTCGTCTCAGACAGTTAAAATTCAGCAATTCACTCACTCAAAGGTCCGCAACTCTCGGATCTGCCCATTTGGCGTGCTATAGTTTCTGCGAGATACGCGTTAACCCTCTATCCGGCTGAGGTGTCTTTTCGGAGAGAGCTAACGTGAACGAAGAATGAATGCTTGTGGAGAAAGCAAACGAGCATTAGCGAAACGTCTAGGGTTGAGATGAATATTTACGTCGGCAATTTGTCGTATGAAGTGAAAGAGAGCGAGCTGCAGAAACTCTTTGCAGAGTTTGGCAGTGTAGTATCTGCGAAGATTATTTCGGATCGTGATACGGGCCGTTCAAAGGGCTTTGGCTTTGTCGAAATGCAGAATGATGGTGAAGCCGAAGCTGCGATCGAGAAACTAAATGGGACTGAGTTTGTAGGTAGAACGCTAACAGTCAACCAAGCCAGACCAAAGCCTGAAGGCGGAGCCGGACGCGGCCCTCGCTAAGAGCCTTTCGTCGCCTACCCTGATTTCGACATTTTCCGTCTCTGGGTAGCGGCACGACCACTGTTGTCTTGCGGTGGTCAAAACTCGGTTTTTATAACGTCGCCCGGGTGATGTTGCACTTTCTCTTGTACGCCTCATAACCCTAGTGAGGCGGATTCTATTCCGTTTTCATTCTGTTTTGTTAATGTAATCGAGGTTTTACATGAGTTTTAAACTCAGCCATATATTCCTATGCTCCTTTCTATTCCTCCCTCTCCTCCTCAGCGTCGATGCCGAGTTCAATGCTGCACACGCTGAAATTAACCGTGCGCCGAAGCCGAAAGAGAAAAAACGAGTACGAAAGTATATTCATCCTTGTCCCGCTGGTACTGAGCAATTTGGTGAAGGTCCGCCCAAGGGTGGAAAAGTGTTTTGTCGACAGCCCGTGATTGGTGGCTATCTAAAACAAGGCAATGAGACTTCATGGTTCCCGAATGGTGAGAAGCGCTATGAGGGAGAATATACTCGTGACAAGAAGCACGGCGTTTGGAAGACCTACCATCGAAACGGTAAATTAAAAGCCGTTGAAGAATACTACGACGGTAAACGAACAAAGAAGACTCGTTTCGATGGAAAAGGAAAACCTATCGAAGAAGTCGATCGAGACAAGATTCGTAGAGAGCGGCGAAAAAAATATAAATGGCGTAACAATATGCGCTACTAGCGGCCACCCGCTTTTAGTCTCTGTGACTTTACGGAGCCGGGAGTATTGAGGAGCGGCCGCCCTTGAGAGTATTACTGTCCCGGTGCCCGGCACGCGGTTTGCGCACTTTTTGGCAGAATCAAGGAAAAATGTCTGTCGGAATATTTCATGTAGCTCGCGCTCATTTCCGAGCTAATTCCTGAAATTTTTTCGATTGTTTTTTCGACTTCTTTTTCTGGCAAGGAGAGCAGGCCAAGCGCTTTCTCCAATCGCTCAAAGTATTTTTTCCCCTGTGTGGGATCAAGGAGATAGAGTTTGTCTCTGACGGCAAGCATGTAGGCAAAAAGGTAGGACTTATCCTGCTCGTGATAGGCTTTGCTCTGACCTTGATGCTCACTCTTGATGATATCCACGGTCCGCACGGGAGCTTTGTTCAAACAACGCCCCTCTCTACCACTATCCTTACAAAGATAGACTGCAAGCGATAAGGGCTTTTCACCCGTATAGAATGAAACTGTGGTAGAGGACTTGGTAAGTACTCGAGCTGCAGGAAGCGCAATACGCATCGGTGTGAAGTACGTGGTATCAGGAAACAAGGGTTCAATTGAGAGAAAAAGCGGCTGTCCAGGGGTCGCCTCGAATTCTTTTTTCAAAAAGGACTGATCGATCAAGCCACACACATCACCCCATTCAATCTTGAACGTCATGTTTTGCTGATGTCCTTCTGGGGGAAGAGTGTTCTTCACGTCAGCTTTTTTGCTCTGAGGAGTCACTGTGGCCTGTTGGAGAGCCGCAAGCTCAGCACGAAGGCGCTCCTCGCGCTGTTTCGCGTCGAGCTTTAATTGCTCTATTTGTTTCTGTAGCATTTGCTGCTCGAGTGAGGTTGAGGATTTAAGTTGGGCGATGTCATCTTCATAAAGATCGGAAAGATTGTTTTTCTCCTC
>CAYGNZ010000066.1:0-4172 GCA_964351345.1 uncultured Bdellovibrionales bacterium
CTTAAGTTTTCCGGCATTCCCGACAGGCCGTACAAGCAGCTTGCCGGCGAAAGATGTTGATACCAGCGTGACGCCGAAGGAAACACCGAATGAAACCTTCTTTTCTAATGTAGGGTACTCCGTCGAAGAATCGACGGCGGCGGGCAGCACCTCTGAGGAGTTTCCCCGAGATGACACCGTTTCGTCTGTTGATAGCCCCCGACTGCTCAAATCACTTCGTTCAAGCAGAGCTGAGGAAAGCAGTAGACCATGGCCTAACTACGACACTGCGCCGATTCCCCCTGGAGATTACCTCGTCTCACCGCATGAGCCTGATCCTCTGGGACAGCTCCGACGAGTAAACGACGAACCTTTTGTTCGCTTGCGCAGCGGCAAGCGAATTCCGCGTCTTCAAAGGAAGCAGGATCCGGGCAACCTCATTGATCGAGCCTCCTGGGCTGCCTGGGATAAGCATGGAAAACGAGCATTAAACGACGAACCCGTCCCGGAGAACGCGGATTCCGACAAGCACGCGATAGAGCAGCCCAGCAATAATTCCAGCAATGCGACGATGGGGCCAATTGGCGGCTCAAGCCAGGATTTTCTGCAAACGGATATTGGCGAAAAAGACAAGCCGGCGACTACCCCCGGTCCGCCGCCGCTGCTTATTGGAGATCTTGGCGATGCAGATCCGGCCGATGTGAAGGATCTGCTTTTTTGTCCGACTCTCAACGACCCAAAAGTTTGCCTCAAGAAATCTTGACCCTTTGCCAACAGGACCCGCCGGGTGCGGGTCGCAAGGTCATGGACGGGAATCGAAGCGGAACAGCAACGGCTGAGTCAGTGTGCGAGCAGTCGATGCCCAATCGGTAGCGGCCCACCAGCTTCGACTCCGGCAGTTAATACGCCAACTTCGGTCGATGCTACAACCGGGGAGGTCTCCGGAGACCAAGTCGAACAAACAAACGCCGACGGCGAGTGCCCTGGTTGACCGGAAGCGCAAGCCGGCTCAGGTTGAGGCGGCGGCGGCGGCGGCGGTTGAGGCGGCGGCGGCGGAGGCGGCGGCGGCGCAGGCGGCGGCGGCGCAGGCGGCGGATCCGGAGGATTCGGCGGTTCAGGAGGAGGTTCAGGAAGCGGCTCTGGTGGCGGCAGCGGGGGAGGCTCGTCTTCTTCCAGCTCTAGTGCATCGAGCTCTTCAAGTTCGAGCTCTTCAAGTTCGAGTTCCTCAAGTTCTAGCACCTCTTCGAGCAGTAGCTCGGGGCAGCAGTGCGAGGACAACAACAACAACGGCACCTGCGATGATCAGGAGGATATGACTACGCCAACTAATCGTCGTTTTCTACGCAAGAAGGCAAATCCATTTGGCGGATCTCGCAGGAGTACCTCAAGCAGCTCGGGTGGGCTGGAGCGCTTCTAGACAGTTCTACGAGACTTAATAGCGCCAGTGTAAAATAGGTCCCCTCCCACTGCTTGCTTACCTTTAGTAAGCAGTGATTGAGCAGTGATTGAGTCCTGGACGAGCACAATTTGAACTTTTTTTCGTCCCCAAGTCGTTGGGATTCCAATTGAAAACCCTCCTTTTTGACTAAAATACAGAAAAATTTCAAAACCTACTGATTAAGCCTGATAGCACTGATATCATTGCAATAGAGTGGGTTTAATCCTTGGCCTCTAGAGCACGCTGGGCAGAGCGTGATTTCTCTCACTCCCTCGATTAGGTTTTTACCTATCGTGCAAAGGTAATAGGACCCTAGGGAAGGGACGTTTAATGCAGGTTTTTTACTTGTGGCTGAGGGATCAGTGCATCCTTAACCGCAGTTTTGCATGTTCGCATGTTCAGGCGTGCCCGCGTCACCGGGTAGCTACGTCTTACGCCATTCCATCCCTTTTTTCGCTTCTCTTCTTAATCCTAGTTCTTACTCTTCAATGTCGAATCGCACAGGCTCAAGGCAACGACGCCTTTGATGATGGTCTTGACTGGGTTACCCAGCCGATGAAGCAAGACGTGAAGGAAAGGGTCGAGAAAACCCTGCAAAAGGATTATCCGAAGTACAAACAGGAAATGGAACCGCGTCTGCAGCAGTTCATGAGAGAAAACGCGCGCGTTGATCGTTACGTAGCGGGAAATCATCCTCGGGCACGAAGATTAAAAAACCAGCAAAATCGTTACGAAAACATGCCTGCGCGGCATCCAATGCTTGGAAAACCCTCAAACGTTGGTAAGTCGGGGGTCAAAGAGCAATTCAATTCTGAGGATACCGACAACTTAGGACGAGGGGTAAATCAGCCTGGTATCGCAGATACTTCCGAAGGTGATTACACGGACAAAGACTCTCGCGTCATTTTCAACACCAAGACCTTTGCCAACTGCTTCGAAGAGCGCCAAGTGATGGATGGGCCCTACTTTGATGAGTGCAAGCAGCGTTGTCCTATGGGCTGGGTCACCTACACTGGTGAACGAGCGACAAGTTGCATCCCTTGCTTGGAGGATTGTGGGCCTTTCGATATCTGCACCAAGTGCAAATACAATCAATTCTACGTATCTGAGTATTACTGGCCGACGTACATCTCGCGAACCTATCCCGGGCGGGCAATGGGTAGTTTTAATCCTTACGGAGACTACCTCCATGCTGATGACAAACCAACCGGAGATGTGAACGGTCAAAAACTTGCCTACGAATACTCCAGGGATAATTGGTATGATCGTTTCATCGGAAAAAGCTCGAATGCCGCCGCGAGAAGCAAAACCGCTCGGGGTCGATTGGCGAGAAATCAGGCGCAAAGTGCGGCGCAGGCTGCAACCGATGAGGAAAGCGCTCCGCCTCCCGCGCAAGGTCAGAACGACGAAAGATACCTAATCAGCTACTACAAAAACGTTCACGGAGTGGATAAGACCTCAGATGATTTTGAAGAGGCTTTTCCGCCTGAATATTTCTACGCCTTTGACTACACGGGAAGAGATCTCAATACGACTCCTGGTATCGGCGATGCGGAGACTCATTCTAACCATACACTTGTCTATATGAGTAACGCGAATCGGCAGCTTAGTCGCCGAACGCGTCCAGATACGGATGATAACTGGAAAGGCTTCGTGATGGAGCACAAGTGTTTTGCCAATACCTTGCCGGATTCGACAAAACTAGCCGTTTCGCATTCGAGCTATACCGAAGAACACGACAAGGTAACCTTTCAGTACTACCACCGAAACATTTCGGAACCTAAAGGAGATTTCCAAAATCGCGGCACTGCCTGGGATCACGCAATGATCGGTGCGAAAGCAGATGCACCGAATATCTATGATATTGCCAAAAAGCTCGACCAAGAGTTTCCCGGCAGCAGCACTACCCAACCAGAAAATTCTTTGATGCGAATGTGGGGGCAGTTTCTGGAAATGAACAGCACCTACTATCAAGACGGATTCGAACGCGTCGGCGTTGAACTGCGCACACACTGGCAGGATTGGCTCTATCACAATTTTTTCAGGCTCTATCATTCGCGCAACAAAAACCTGATGGAAGATCCGCTCTACGCGAAAATCGTGGCCGGCTTTGCGTTTTATACTCTGAACAGTCTGCCAACGTTTGAGCCCAATCTCTCTAACGATGGAGAACGGCGTCCCTACCTCTGGTCGTTTTACGCAGACCGCGGAAACGCGGGTAGTAATCCACGAGATGGAGAAAACTACGCGGGGCCAAATCAGCCGGTCGGACCTGGGAAAATATTCTCTGTTGATAAGTTGCAAGTGATTTACCCCACCCTGGATGATGGGAACCTCGGTAGTGAGTGCTTTAAGCCAGAGTCACTCGCCAAAGGTGCCTACTTTGACCCTGACAAGGATCGCTTGGATGACCAAATTGGCACGCAAGGTTTCTGGGGATTTCGTAGGGATCTCTACAAGCGTTTACTTGAAGAAGATGTTGAGGATGTTCACAATTACGTTCGTGAAGTTCGAATGGCGTATTGGACAAAACGGGTGAACTGCCATTGTACGATTTGTTCCAAGGATTTTCTTGGCTGCTCGATTTTAAACCATGGCGATAACCCCGATGATTACTATTACGGTACAAGACAGATTGAAACACAGGAGCCGATCTTTACTCCGGAGGTAGATCTCAAAGATCCCAATGATGAAAAAATATTTAAGTTACCGATTGCGCCAATTCCCGCTCCAGTATCCGCTTTGCCATCGCAAC
>CAYGNZ010000066.1:4253-7976 GCA_964351345.1 uncultured Bdellovibrionales bacterium
AGGATCAAAAGTCTTTCAAAAAGATTTCAACAAAAAGAAGAGAATTTCTTTAAAACGGTCGCTTATTCTGAAAAGGATTGGGCAGATTCGACGGATACAGAAGAACCAGTGGCGGTAAACAAGTATCCTTCTACTCAACTGGTCCGAGGAGACTATAGTGTTTCTCCCTATGATTCTTCAGACTCCGTCCCTTTGCGTTTTGTCGCCGACACTCCAGTACTCCCCGAACCTTGGCCCCGCACTCGTGGCTATCGGGTGAACACACGCGTTCATTCAGGTAAAACCCCGCGTCGCACCTATCGCGCGCAACAAGATCTGCCCGGTTTCAATGGTAAGTATGATCCAAATGCCCGCAATGTGTATCTCACACAAGAGGGTAAGAAAGCGCTTGATAAGGATGCGGTCGAGCCAAAGGATCAAAAGACCGACCGATTTTCCATTGGTCTAGCAGATAATGTCGGTGAACCAGGACCGATAAACAATGAAGCGCGAGACTACCTGCAAAATAGCCTGGAAGAGGATGAACCAGGTGATCCTGGATCTCCCCCACCAGAGTTTATCGTCAACATTCTTGATCCCCCCAAGGATGCCCAATTAATCGATTTCTTCATCTGCCCGATTTCGCCAACAAACTGCGGTGGATGAGGTGGAGGAGGAGGGGGATCCGGTGGATCCCAAACCGCAGCAAATGACTCCAATCAGCAGCAAGCTGATAATTCGTCGACTACGTCGACTCCGTCCACGAGTACGCCCTCGACAAGCACCCCATCGACCAGCACGCCTTCAACGGGAGGAGGTAGCATATTTGGCAATGGAGGAAGTATCTTCGGCGGTGGTGGCGCAGGCTGTGGCCCTACCGGTTGACGCCGTCGAACTGTTTTTGCCTCTCAGACTGGTAGTCTGAGAGAACTCTCTAGCCTGTTTCAGTGAGGCCCTGGTGGATGCGGACCCGGTGGGTCTGTTGGTTCAGGAGGAGGCAGCGTCTCCAGCGGAGGTGGTGGAGGATCAAGCTCTGGTGGCGGTGGTGGCTCCGGAGGTGGTGGGGCATGTGTTTGTCCAGATGGAAGTATCGGCCAACTCCTAGGAGGAGGTGGCGGCGGCGGCGGTGGCGGAGCACTTGATATTCTCGGTGGTCTTCTCGGCGGACTTGGTGGCCTCGGCGGCGGTGGAGGAGGTGGTGGCGGACAGCCGCAGCTTCCTGCCATTCCTGAAGTTGAAATTCCAGAGCCTAACATTCCGGTTCAACCGCCAACCTTATCCAGTTCTGGCGCAGGCTCTTCTTCGTCGTCTTCGAGTAGCTCAAGTAGCTCATCCAGTAGCTCATCAAGCTCAGGACTTGGCGCAAATCAAAACGCATCAGCTCGAGCACGGTTGAACACTTCGGGTACAGACTCACTGCTTGATACTGCGGTGTTCAAGATGCGTTATTTAAAAGTCATTGATGGAGGGGAAAGGGGACGAATTAAGTTCTTCAAAGCGATTACCACTGGGAAGCCGTTTGAGTGTAAGGGAGTCAAGGGCTGTGCTTCTGCGCTAACGCAGCGCTATTTGGGTAGAAAGAAATCCTGGAGTCCCAAGCATCAAATTTGCACAGAAATGAAGAATGGTAATTATTTCTGTCGCCAACAAACCTCTAGAGTGTTTAGAGCGAGAGTCGATCTGGATCGCTTCGCCCAAACACGCCCTGGAGCAACCGCGTTTGCAGGTGGCCCTACGGTAAATCACGTTCAACTTAGTAACGGCAACTTCGCCTATCCGACAAACTTCGACAAAGCGAGTGGGAAAGTAACTGAGTGGCAAAGCTTAAATCCCTCAGACTATGCCGCGGCAATGGAAACCCGCCCAAATCCAGGCGATTGGTGACCTTGAACAGGGAACCTCCCCGAGAACGGGGAGGTTATGGACGGGCCTCCGGAGGAGGCTCAGCCCGAACCTAGCGAAGAGCCGAGTGAGGAGCCCAGCGAAGAACCTTCAGAGGAGCCTAGTCCTGAGCAACCTGGAATCGTCTGTGTGCCGGGGCAATCTCAAGGCGGTGGGGCTGGATCTGGTGGCGCTGGCAGTGGTTCAGGCTCGGGTTGCGGACCGGGTGGTTGAGGCAGTGGTGGTGGCGGATCCGGAGGATCCGGTGGTGGTGGGGCTGGTTGTAGCGGCGGCGGTTGAGGCGGCGGCGGAGGCGGCGGATCCGGTGGATCCGGCGGTGGCGGAGGCGGTGGCCTCGGTGGTCTTGGTGGTCTAGGAGGACTTGGCGGCGGCGGCGGCGGCGGTGGTGGAGGTTCGTCTAGCGGCGGCGTAGGAAGCGGCTCATCATCTTCAAGTTCTTCAAGTGCCAGCTCTAGTTCGAGCAGTAGCAGCTCGGGTACTGCTGCAACCAATGACTGTGAAGACGTAAACCAGAACAATGTCTGTGATGATGCTGAAAACACGGCAGCACCGGCTCGTGTGCGTAGAAACGAGCCAAAGTCGAATCCATTTGGTTCACGAGGACGCCTACGACCAAAAGCGAGTGGAATAGATCGATTCTAACGAGGCGCTTAGGCAGGAACGATGAGCTGATGACGCCACTGTAGCTCTTCCCTAATCTCATCGCCGCGCTTGGCAAAGCGAGGAAAGGAGCAGTAAGCGAGCGCAATTTTGAGATCAATTGCCGCAGCTCCCGGTTCCCGGTGGGTAGCGAGATACAGGGAGCGGGTGAGCATGAGATCGGCAAGTACCGGGCGAAGCGTATCGACATACATTACTGCGGAACGAAGACGGTCGATTGCTTTCGTAATTCCCTCTAGGCCTTCTTCTGCGCGACCAGTCTTTAGTTGGCACGCGCTTAAGTATGCGCGTGCTAAAACGTGACAACTCTCTCCGCAGAAATGAGGGAAGTCTGGTAACTCGAGTACTTCTTCAAAGGCGCGTTTCGCTTTCCAACGGTCAGTGCCGCGTTCAAGTTCCAACACGCCTTGTTCCAGTCGCAATAGTGGTGTGGCACCTACATGAGCTTCTCCCGCTTGCAGTTCTTCTGCGGCAGTCTCAAGCTCCGCTTGGGCACGGTAGTAGCGACTACGCATGATGTAGAGAATTTCAGGTGCAATTCCAGCATGCTCTGCAAGTTGTAGTTCCTGATCAGCGATTTGAAACTCAGAGGAGTGCATGAATACTTCTGCCCGATGCAGGTGGTAGAGCGATTTTGGCAACTTAATAAAAGCAGAACTTGTCGGCCCAATCAGTTCCAGTAGCTCCAGAGCTTTTTCGTAAGCACCATTGACGGCGAGCAAATACGATCGGCGAAAAGTGTAGACCGAACGGCAAAGAAAAAGCTGATCAAAGAGAATAATGATAAAACAGCAGCCAAACCAAGAAATCAGCGTGCTCCATTTCATCGGTACGCCCATCGCTTGCCAAGGAATTGCAAGAGAAACGATGGTGTAGCTAATCACACAAAGACTCAGTTCAAGCCCGACTCGCATCCCATGGGCTTCAAATACTAGATGAGTGAGAAATCGCATCAAGCCTGATGCTTCGGACTTTTGCTGCCCAAGGTGGTATGGAAGAGGGAGTTCGCGAGATTCTGGCGTGTCAGACATGCAAGAGTCCTTTGTTGTAGGCGGATCAAATACTTCCATCTCTTAGATATCGTCAGAAAATGCTTGATACATGAGCCTGGAACTTGTTTTGCTGTGAGCTGAAAAACTCAGAATAATTAAGCGATTAAAGAAACTTATGTCAGAAATTCTC
>CAYGNZ010000066.1:7986-11683 GCA_964351345.1 uncultured Bdellovibrionales bacterium
TCATAATCTCCCTTAATTTATCCCCGCCTCTGTGCTTTTCTGGGTCGTAATCCAAGTCGTCTGAGTCAGGCAATGCACAACGCAGCATTTCGTGCCGCGGCCGTGCCTTACGTCTATTCTGCGCTTCACACCGAAGATACCCAGTTCGGAATCCAAGCAATGCGAGAGCTAGGTTTCCGTGGCTTGAGCCTTACTATTCCTCATAAGGAAGCAGCCATGGAGCTAGTTGATGAGGTGGCGCAGGAGGCGCAAGCAATTGGAGCAATCAACACGATCGTAAACGACGCCGGTACCTTGCGTGGTAGTAATACCGATTGGATCGGCATACGAGAGGCTCTGAATGAAGCCGGCTTTCAGGCAGATGACAGACCGGTGATGCTTTTTGGCGCTGGAGGTGCTTCCCGTGCAGCCCTGTTTGCTTTACAGCGACTGGGAGTGAAAAAAATACTGATTTCAAATCGCACAGACGCTCGTGCTGAGAAACTAGCTGCGGAATTCAATACCGAGGTGCTCGCCTACAAGGAGCTTTCGCAATTCAGTTTTTCTACACTTTCTCTTTTTATAAACTCCTCAGCCATTGGCTCTCCATCAGCACCTCCAGATGCTGAGTACCCTTTTGATTTGGGAGTCTTCGGTGAGTCGCAATCAGTGTTTGATATGGTCACACATAACACTGCCTTACTCCGTGCCGCAGGTGAATCTGGAGCGAGAACGATTCCTGGTGTGCGAATGCTACTGTATCAAGCAGTGCCACAATTTCTTGCCTTTACGGAACTCAAAAAGGCTCCTCTTACCGAGATGGAAACAGCGCTTCTTGAGGAGCTGGCGCGGAACGTCAAGACTGCTTAGCCGGAGAAATTATACTGCGTCTGGGAAGACTCTTTGCTCGATGATATCGCAAAGCATGTGCACTATGGCGATATGAGACTCTTGAATATGCGAGGTGAGGGTAGACTGCACCACGATTGAATGGCTTGCGATTTCTTTGATTCGGCCGCCATCTTTTCCTGTCAGACCTATTGTCGTTGCGCCGAGCTTGTTCCCCGCTTCGATTGCATTGAGAATGTTGCGCGAGTTTCCACTGGTACTGAATCCAACCACGGCATCACGAGCTTCAACTAAGGTCTCTACTTGGCGACTAAACACGGTATCGAAATCATAGTCGTTTGCCCAACACGTCATCGTCCCAGAGTCGATTAAATGCTGAGCACGGATCCCTGGTCTTTCACGCAAGTAGCGTGCAACGAGTTCTTCGGCAAAATGCATTGCGTCGCAGGCGGAGCCTCCGTTGCCCAGGGTGTAAATTCGCCCACCTTTTTCAACGACACCCTGCAAGGCATCAGCGATGCTGAGTATCTCTGCTTTCTGTGTTGCAAGTGAGGAGAGTGTGCTTCCAGCTTGCTGGGAATACCCCTCAATAAATGAGAGTGCTTGGCTAGAGTCCAAAATTCGAATGCTACGCAGCTTTCTTGGTTTGTTCCGTAATGACTCGGTCTACTTCTTCAATCAAGCAACCGATTGAATAAGCCCAGACGTATTGTCCTGAACGTGGGCCTGTCATTACTTCAGCAATGCCTTCCTTGTCATCCACTCGATGCTTGAGAAAGAGCTGCTTTCCATCGGTTATGAGGATCATATCTTTGGGGTGTTGATACAGTCGCGGGAGTCTCTTACGAAGGTAGGCGATACCACGACGGAATCGGTTTACGGGCAAACCTTCACGCTTCATTCGAAACAGCCAGCAAAGGAGCACCACATCGGCGTAGCTATATTTTACTCTGCCTCGATGTCGCGTGCGTCCCGTGGCAGGCACGAGATCAGTACGTGCGTAATAATTGAGCAATGCAAGTCCGATCTTTTCCGTATCACCAGTAAGTGATCGCAGGATTGATTGGACTTCCTTTGCCGAGAACTCTCGTTCAATCGGTCTTACGTTATCGTGCTCTGTTGCAGCCATGATTAGCCAGCCCCGGGGGATAAGTTTGGTAGTGTGTCAAAGCCTTACAAAAAAAGATCAACAATTAAGCTCCTTTGCTCTGACAACTACTTTAAGTCGTTTATAAGATACTAACGTTTTGGCAACGTAATTTCAAAACGTCACTTGCGCCGAATAAATTTCCGAACATTAGCGACGTCTTAGATTTGTGACACATCCTTAGTCAGCTTTGCCGCGTACGCCACAAAACTCTCCAAAGCGATTGAGGGCTGAAATCGCTGATAGTAACGGTAACTTATCAATTGCCACTAGACCGAAACTGAATCAGTTTCAGTGAAGCTTTCTAAGAGCTAGGTTTCTGACAAAGAAAAAGCTCTGATGCAAGTTAAGATCTTGAAACCGCTAGAAGTTTCTCTCAAAGATAGAGATACTGGCAAAAACCGTCAAGATAGAAAATTGACTCGAAAGCAGTAAAAAGTCGTGCCTTGTCAGCAGCGCGATGTTTTTTAGCCATCAAAACAAAGGCTTAGCTCGTAGAATTGAACGATTAAGAAGCCCACAAAACATCGCAACAACATGCTAAGCTGCACTGGAGAATGAAAAAGATGTACATCAAATCCAAGTCTGCTTTGGCTCTAGGGCGAAAAATCCAACACAGTTCAGCGACATGGAGCCTCGTGGTTTTAGCCTGCTGCGCTTTGCTTTCTTGTTCAACAAACGAGAGCACGATGAAGGAGCAATTAGCTACCGCACCGTATAACATCGAAGGTCTTGAACGGGAGGGCTTGGGCGCGCCGATTAAGGAAGCGCTCCGCAGAGTGCCCCGACATAAGTTTGTGCCCGAGGAGCTCACGGAACTTGCCTACAGTGATCGGGCTCTGCCCATAGCGCATCAACAATCTATTTCCCAACCCTACATCGTCGCCTTGATGACCCAAGCCGCAGACATCGTGCGGGGCTCAAAAGTGCTTGAAATCGGCACGGGTAGTGGGTATCAAGCCGCCGTGCTTTCTGAACTCGGCGCGAAAGTTTTTAGTGTGGAAATTATTCCCGAGCTTGCCAAAGAAGCTGAGCAGCGACTCACCGCACTTGGCTACGATAATATTTCTATTCGTGCGGGAGATGGCTGGCAGGGTTGGGAAGAAAACGGGCCTTACGATGCGATTATCGTTACCGCTGCTGCCCCTGCCTTTCCCCCGGCCTTACTGCAGCAACTTGCTGAACGCGGGAAGCTCGTCATGCCGATTGAAGGGGAGGAGGTAGGAATTGAAACCTTGGTAAGTGTACAAAGAGTGGGAAATAATTTGGTAACGAGCTCGCTTGGATTAGCGCGTTTTGTGCCCTTAACAGGCGTTGGTAGAGAAGGGGCGAAAGGGCTCAACGCAGAGCAACTCAAAGCTCCAAGTGCGCTAGAAACGTTCATTACACAGCAAACATCTACGGGGCCAAGCTCTCCGAATACTCAAGACTCAGGAGAACCGCCGAAAAAATCTCAGTGACGCTTAGGCTCATTATTGAGCCATTTCAAGCCGTGCATTTTTGGGGATAAATACTTTCGTATCGTTTTCCGCGACGATCAATTCCTCTTCGTTACCCCAGGAATGATCTATTTCGGCAGCATTGAATGGAATTCTTCCCTCATCATCGGGATTGTAGATCTCGCTAGTGATGTAGAACAGATGTGCGAACTCACTGAGAACTTTACAGCCGTGAAGGACTCCTTGCGGAATTCGCACGACCACCGACACGACCTCATCGTCT
>CAYGNZ010000067.1:0-736 GCA_964351345.1 uncultured Bdellovibrionales bacterium
GCCCTGCCGCACCACTCTTTGCATCTCTCGTAAGGCCATCTCCGCTTGTTGGTCGGATAAATGATGAAGCACTGCCGCACAGCGCACCTCATCAAAGCTTTCATCAGTAAAGGGTAATTCAAAAGCAGATCCGACCACTGGAGTGATTCGTGTATGCTCATCAGAGGCCGCTTGATACTCCTCGAGGTATCGGTCATTAATATCTAAACCGCCGAGTCGCCCTTGCGGTTTTGGACTCAAAAGTCGCGGTCCACAACCAACATCGAGAATAAGTCCTTGAGAGTCACCGAAGACACGATTATTCGCTTCATGAAACGCTTTGAGATTACTTGCACCTACAAGTCGGAGCATGCTTCGATACAGCACCGGTACTTCGAGCAACTTATAGATAAAGGGCCGGGCCACTACTCTTACTCCTTTGGATCTTCTCGTCGCTTTGCCGGCACGCCCAAGTAGAGCCCTGGCTCGGTGATGTCGTTGACCACCACCGCACCTCCACCTGTCTGCGTGCCATCGGCGATTGAGATATTATCGATCACCGTGGAGCCGACTCCGATAAAGCATTGGGAACCAATACGAACAAAGCCCGCAACAGAGACGCCAGGACCGAGAAAGGAATGCGTCTCTACTGAACTATCATGCGCGATGCAGCAGGCGGTATTTAGTACGACATTTTCCGCGATCACACAGCCGGCGTCCACAACACAGCCAGGTAAGAGAAGGCTACCGGCTCCTA
>CAYGNZ010000067.1:746-11681 GCA_964351345.1 uncultured Bdellovibrionales bacterium
GAGTAAACGCGGGAATTTCAGAAATGAGCTTGGCAAAGACTTGCTGTCGAAACGACATATGCTTGTAACCAATGCCGAGCATGAAATAGTCGAATTCGCCAGACTCGTAGCGAGTAGACATTTCCGAGAGCGCACCGAGTACTGGTCCATTCGGGGTAGATTCGCCAGGAGTCTTGAAGTCATCGAAGAATCCCACCACCTCGCCGTGCCCGTCTTGCGTTACATGATGGGCAATGAGCTGAGCTAAGTCTTGGGAACCTGCGAGTGCGATTCGTTTCATTAGATAACTCCGAACTCATTTCTCACACGCACTCAAACGCAGGGAGTACGCTACAAATTCACTGTATCAGCGACTGAATACAAAGGACGTCCTTTTACTTCTTTATAAATAGTTCCTACATAACGTCCGATGAGCCCCAAAAAGAAAAGTTGCACACCAAAACCAAAAACTACTGAGACAAAGAGCGAGGGCCAGCCAAGCCAAAAGTCGTACACAAACAAGCGTAAAAATATTACCGTCAAACCCGACATCACACCGAGCACGATAAGAAAAACGCCAAAACGAATGGCCAGTTGTAAAGGAAGCTCCGAATAATCAAATATCGCGTTAAACGCCAGCTTCAGTTTTTTGTTGAGATCGAACTTACTCTTCCCCGCGTATCGCTCGCGCTGAGATACAAGAATTGAGGTTTGTCGCATACCAATATGGCGAAACATCCCCTCGATAAAACGGGTGCTCTCACCGTACTCCATAAACTTATTGGCAAACCGACGGTTAAAAATCCGCATAACCGCAAGAGGTCTTGGAAGATCAAGTCCGGTAAACACATCGAGGATAAACCAAAAAAGGCGAGAGGTAAGACGATTGCTCAGCGTGTCTTTTTTAACCTCTCGGAGCCCAAACACGAGGTCATATCCTTCTTGTATCTTTGCTAGGAAATTTTTGATTTCATCGGGAGGATCTTGCAAATCAGGATCCATATAGAGCAAATAATCACCACTGGCGTGTGCCACTCCTGCTGAAAACGCGAATGCCTTGCCATGGTTATAGGAGAGTTCGACTAGCTTAATCGCCGTATTCTCTTTGGCATGCGCTCTGATTATTTCACAGGTTTTGTCGAGACTTCCATCGTCTACAAAGACAATCTCGTAGCGCACGTTAAGCAATCCGAGTTCATACGTGGCTTCCTCGATGAACTTTGCGATACACTCCTCCTCAAAGTAGACCGGCACAACCAAGCTAAGTAAAAACTCGCTCCCTTCCTCATTCTCAGCATTCATCAGAGGCTCCATGTTCAACGAAGAGCTGAGGCATTCGGTCACCGAGCTCTTCTAAACCGCCTATCTTTGTATGGGATGTCGTTTCATACATCCCAAAACGATCAAGCAGCAATGTCTGCATCCCTGCGCTAGACGCAGGTTCAATATCTAAATCAGGGGAGTCGCCAATAAACAGTATGCTCTCCCTTGGTACCTCGAGCTTGCCAATCGCTCGTTCAAAAAACTCCAGCTCCGGTTTTGCCACCCCCTCATCTCCTGAACCGAGGATCAGGGAAAAACAATCGGGAAAAAAACGCTCTACGACCTGCGATACCCCAGGGCGCCAATTCGAAGCGATACCCAGGGGAACAGAGAACTGGGAAAGAATGACGGTATCATCGAATGCCGCCCAGGTGCATTGCTTTAATTCCTGATAAAGCTCCTCCAAAAGGCTGTCTTCAGGCTTCAGGTCTAATAATTCAAGAAATGCCGCATTCAGGGTATCGTAATAATCCCGAGTTGGATCTGGCGGCGAGGGCAAGTGTCGCCGAGCCGCCCCGTGTTTCAGCCGTAGCTCCCGCTCACCAAGTGTCGCACCGTGAGGAGCTAAAATTTTCTCTAATCGCGGAAATAGTTCAGGCTTGTGAATCAGCGTGTCTGCAAGATCGAAATAAACAAAGAGAATTTCCATTCAGCCTAAAAGATAAATGAGTTGGAATCTCCTGCTGCTAGCTCAGAAAGATTTCCATCGGGATAGACGATGTCCATCATTAGTCTAATCGCACAGCCGTTCTTAATCGACGGGGCTTCTGGAGTTTGTTCAAGCAAATACTCCTGTATTCCATAACGCACATCACAGAATCCTAGCTGGGAGCGAATAGAATTCGTCCCAGAATATCTGGCATTTATTTCAAAGGGTACAATTGAAGCATCCTTAAGCACTTTTGCTTGAATATTACATGGTCCACGAAGAGAAAATGCCTGGGTCATTTGTTCAGCTATCTTTTGCATGCCTGGGGCATGCTCCATCACCACGCTGCAACGCTCGGTCATGCCATTTCTCAGTTCCCGTTGGAACACAATGATGCCATGCAGCGTCCCGCATTTTCTCACGTAGAACGCTGCGGTTATCTCAGGCCCCTCAAGAAATCGCTGCACGACAAAGCTATCATCGAACGATTCTGGCGATGGGGGGTCGATATACACATCCCGCGAACCGCGACCATCCCGAGGCTTGAGCACTACTTTTTCCCAGCGACCATCATACTGTGAGGGTAATAGTGAGTCGGCAAAGGGAATGCCTTCGCTACGAAATCGCTCAGCGGTTTGATACTTATCGAGAAAAATTGCTGCCGTTTCAGCGGGGTTGCCAATGACTTTCCCCCGACACTCGGGCACCTGAGCAGCGTGCAGAGTTTCGTGATCAGTGCAGGGAATAATCAGTTCGACGTTTTCCTTCTCCACGATACTCCCTAGACGTTCCGCATAGCTCGCATCGTACGCGTATGGCACTTGATAGGCTGCATCACAAAAGTGATGCCCTGCCGTCACCTGATTAATATCAACTCCTACAATCCGTAGCTCAGGAAAATCAGCTCGCAAGTTCCTCAGCACACCTTGTGCGACATTACCGCCGACCCCAGTTACCAAGACTACTCGTGTTTCCGCTTGCATATTAAAACTCGTTATCCGTGATTCGCATCTACTAGCTCCGAGAGTCCCTCTTGCAAACTAATTCCAGGGAGAACGCCAAAGGCCTCTTTCCAGCGAGAGTGAGAAAATTCGTAGCTCGGGCTGCGGTCCTCGTTTTCATACACCACCTTCGCCCCACAAAGTTGCGCGACTAACTCCGCAACCTCTTTGTTTGAATGAGAGCGCGGCGCCACGGCATTATACGCGCCACGACAATTACTCTCTCCTGCCGTCTTAAACATCAGCGCCGCATCCCGGACATGCAGATAATTCTGCTTTCGACTCCCGTCTCCAAACACTCGGATGGTTCCGTGATTCCTTGCTTGCTCAAGGATTCGCGGAATAAAAGTCGGCTGCTTCATACCGACCCCGTAGAGTGAAGGCAGCCGAAGGATGCAATAATCGCTCGCTGAGCTCACAACAGTTTCCGCCGCAAGCTTGGTCATGGCGTACGCAGAGGGCTGATTAAAGGGATGTGATTCATCAATACAGTCACGACACGGCGTGCCGTATACCGAAACGGAAGATGCAAAAATGATTCGCGATCGAGGAAAGTGTTGAACGACTCTTTCGGTGAGCCCCACATTCGCCTCAACCATACTTCTCGAAATTACCTCCATCGAGCCGTAAGGAATTTCCGCAGCTAGGTGATACACGTGCGTATAGTCTTGAGGAATTTGTTCGAGGTTTTGAATATCAAAATGATGCAATCGCTCCGCAGGACCAGAGACTCGAGAAGCGGCGTCCACACCCTCACTTGCGAGCAATTCGCAGAGTGAAGTTCCAAGGAAACCTGATGCGCCGAGTACTAACTGCTTTTTCATGTCGATCGCAAAACTCCTTAAAGGCTAAACGTGCTTGGCCAATACCGACGATGGCATCAAAAACAGTAGCGAACCTATTGCTTTGACGACAAGCTTAAACTGCCAATCGATAAGGCTTCGCGCCGTTTTTCTCGCATTTCGCGACCAACTCAGCAGAGAGTCCGTCTTGTGACAAATCAAGATAGAGAAATTCACGAGACTTGGAACTGAGCCATGAGCGATGCTTCTCTTGCCAGTCCTCGAAGCGAAACTGTGAACGAATATGACTTTCAAAATGAGGATGAGCAAATACATGCCCCTCCTCCAGCTCAGGAGCATCACTTGTGACCGCACTGACGTACCAGGAATCGTTGAGGAGCGTCTCAATAAGCACGGTCTGCTTGGTATCCCGTCCATGAACAAATGGCATGGGCAAAAAAAGTAAAATATGCCCTTTTTTCGCAGAGCCAATTCGACGCCCTTCAACCTCTGGGCGAGCAAGATATCCCGACAGAAAGCCCAGCGCTTGATTGCTCGTAAGGGTAACAATCGCAAGTAGTCGCCAAGGCCACTGCACATTCTGGCTCGCCAGTCCGTAGCCTGAGAAAAACTCGAATAAGCGGTACATCCCGCTCAGGGAAAAAAGAAGAGCGAGAAGAAAGAGCAGTGAGGAGTGGCAGAGTAGCGCCAAGAGTCCCAGGCCGCAGGCAAGGAGTAGTTCAACAATTGGTCCGGCGAGTCCTCCAAGCAGAGAAAGATAATACTGCCAAAATAGTACGCCGCCCTCTGCATCCCCTCGTGCGTATCCTCGAATGGTGCGCGCAAGAGCGAAGAACGATTGCGGCATTTGCCACTTACTAATAGCATCGGGACAAAACGCCACATGCTGCACCACAGTTTTTAGATAGAAATCAAAAAGACTATCCTCCCCAGCCTTGCTGAGATGCTCTGGATAGCCGCCCACTGCAAAAAATCCTTCTGCGCGGAGCGCAAGGGAGCGGGCAGATGGTAGAAAGCTACGTGGATCGATAGCATCGATATTTGGAACTATGAACTCAGCGATAGCAGCTTGAAACGGGGTGCGGCAAATCGGCTGATACCAGCCCATTGAGACTTCTGTTTCAGGAAGCAGCGTAAAGGGTAGTAACAAATTTTCAGCCCAATCTGCGGCAAGTTCAGCCCCTGCATCTGTAAAAAGAAAGAGGTCTGAAGTGGCCTTCGCTGCTGCAAGGTTGCGCCCTTTTGCAATCGAAGCGCCTGTTTCTTTAATCAGTTCCAATTGCCAATTTTTTGAGGAATGCTGCTTGGACCACTGCTCGATCTGAGCAAGCGTTTGATCTTGAGAACCTCCATCACAAATCACCACCTGCGCAGGTTGCACGCTTTGTTTAAGAATCGAATCAAGCAAGGTAGAAATACTATCTTGTTCATTGCGAACAGTGATCAGCAAAGAGTAGGTAGGGAGTTCAGAACGTTGAACTTCAAAGTCTTGGTCAAAGGGTGCATGGAGAAAGGCCGTAAAACGCTTCCGATGCGATTTGTCACGAGAGAACACAACCGCATGGGAGAGAGGAATCGGAATCCTTGCTCGAGCGCGAGCAAGGAGTAGTCGATTCGAGAGGGTAAGCCTCAGCTTGTCAGGGAGGATACGCCATAGGCCGCTCCAAGATAATTCCGCGATTTTTAGCATCAGCTTTTTCCCTGGAAGCGATGAAATGGCGCGTAATGCATGGAGAAGCTCAAATTAGGAAAATTGCCAAAGATTAGGGCGGACAAAGCACTGTAAATTCAGGCCCGTAGCCTTTGACAAGCCCCAGATCGATGCTTATATGACAAATTGTGGGGCGATTACCAAAACTTTTTCCGAACTTACGTCGCTTAGGTTCCCCGAACAGGGAATTTAGTTATCAGCACGTCAGATGCCGAAAATTGGTCGTTCCTCAAATAAACTACTTCGAGGAGCATACACCTCGGCAATTGCTAAGAAAAGTTAATTAATAGGAATTCTGTGTCAGTAACATTTCAAGATTATTATCAAACTCTGGGCGTTGATCGCTCTGCGTCCAAAGAGGAGATTTCAAAGGCCTATCGTAAGCTGGCGCGGCAGTATCACCCCGACATTAACAAATCACCGGATGCCGAGGATAAGTTCAAACAAATTAATGAGGCGCACGAAGTTCTAAAAAATGAGGAAACGCGCAAGCGTTACGATGCTCTAGGAGAGAACTGGAAAAACGGTCAAACCTTCACCCCACCCCCTGAATGGGAAAATATTTTCGCCCAATTTGGTTCTGCCGATGCGCAGGGCAGATCGGCTCGGGGAGCGGGGCGAGCACGCGGCGGCGGTTCTCAGGGATTTAGCGATTTTTTCAACTCGCTTTTTGGCGATTCTTTTAGTGCAGGTGGCAAAGGTAATTTTGGTCCTGGCGGTGGTTTTGGTTCCTCGATGGGTGCACGAGCTAGAGCAGGTACCTCGCATGAGGCAGAACTGATGGTCACTCTGCGAGATGCATATGAGCGAGCGACAAAATCGATCTCCTTTGAAGTCACAGAGGTTAATGACGCAGGAGTTCCCGAGCGAAAGGTAAAAAGCTATCAAGTCAAAATACCTGCCGGGATAACCGACGGAAAGGTCATACGACTCGCTGGTCAAGGAGGCCAAGGAAGTGGAGGAGGTCCTGCAGGAGATCTCTTGTTAAAGATTCGTTTTGCCAAAGATCGTCAGTTTCGAGCCGATGGCCAGAAACTCTATAGCACACTCAAGCTTACGCCCTGGGAGGCTGCACTTGGCGCAAAAGTTCGAGTTCCTACTCTTGATGGTGCGGTCACACTCAGTATTCCCGCAGGCACGCCAAGCGGAAGGCAGCTCCGAGTCAAAGGAAAGGGGCTACCGAAGAAAGACGGAACACATGACAACTTGCTCGTTGAAACTTCAATAGTCGTACCGAGCACCCTATCAGATTTAGAAAAAACGGCGTTTGAACATTTACGAGAAGTATCGGAATTCAATCCGAGGGAGGAATAATATGGACATGTCAAAGCTTACACAAAAGTGTCAAGAAGCCCTGGCAGAGGCGCAGTCCATTAGTGTGCGTCTCAGCAACCAAGAAGTAGACGGTGAGCACCTTCTCCTTGCGCTCATTAACCAGGAAGAAGGTCTGTTCCCTCGCCTGCTTAAGAAAATGGATGTTGATGAGAACAGCTTCCGCGAGCAAATAGAGGCTGAATTAAATCGACGGCCAAAAGTGACTGGCTCTGGCACTGAAGCAGGCAAGATCTACATCACCTCACGTCTTCAGAAACTTCTCACCACAGCAGAATCTGAAGCGAAGCGTCTACGGGACGAGTACGTCTCGGTGGAACACCTCATTATCGCGCTGATTAGTGAAGGAACAAAAACACCTGCGGGTAAGATCTTTTCCTCGTTTTCCATCAATCGCGACCGTTTTCTCAAAGCGCTGATGGAGATTCGCGGCAACCAACGCGTCCAGGGTGCCAATCCGGAGGCGACGTACGATGCGCTTGGTAAGTACGGACGAGATCTCGTTGAAGAAGCTCGACGCAACAAACTTGACCCTGTCATTGGGCGCGATGCAGAAATTCGGCGCACCATTCGCATTCTTTCCCGTAAGACCAAAAACAATCCGGTACTTATCGGTGAGCCAGGTGTGGGAAAAACTGCGATCGTTGAAGGTTTAGCACAGCGTATCGTTCGTGGAGATGTACCAGAGGGATTGAAAGACAAATCAGTGTTCGCACTCGATATGGGCTCACTGGTAGCCGGTGCCAAGTTTCGCGGTGAATTCGAGGAACGGCTCAAGGCAGTTCTCAGTGAAGTGAAAGAAGCGGAAGGACAAGTTCTGCTTTTTATTGACGAGCTTCATACCATTGTCGGCGCGGGGAAAGTTGAGGGAGCGATGGATGCGGGGAACTTGCTCAAGCCCATGCTTGCGCGAGGAGAGCTTCACTGTATTGGCGCCACAACACTTGATGAGTATCGCACCTATATCGAGAAAGATGCGGCACTTGAGCGACGATTCCAGCCAGTAATTGTTGACCAGCCAAATGTTGAGGATACTATCTCGATTCTTCGCGGATTGAAGGAACGGTTTGAAGTTCACCACGGGGTAAAGATTCAAGACAACGCGCTTGTCTCTTCAGCGGTTCTTTCTCATCGGTATATTACGGATCGTTTTCTACCGGATAAAGCAATCGACCTCGTTGACGAAGCCTGCTCAATGATCCGTACCGAAATCGACTCTCTTCCTGCGGTGCTTGACGAAGTCACCCGACGGGTCATGCAACTTGAGATCGAAGAAGCCGCATTGAAGAAGGAAAAAGATTCTGCAAGTAAAGATCGATTGGAGTCCCTACGCAAGGAACTTGCCGAACTTCGGGCAAAGTCAGACACCATGCGCGCGCAATGGGAGAATGAGAAATCTGCCATTCAGAAAGTTCGCACGCTTCGTGAAGAAATAGAGCAGGTAAAACACGACGCTGAAAAAGCAGAGCTTGCCTACGATCTGAATCGAGTTGCGGAGCTGCGTCACGGCAAGCTACCAACCCTTGAAAAGGAACTGCAAGAGGAAGAGAAATTGCTCGCTGATGGACACAACGAAATGCGATTGCTTCGGGAAGAAGTTACTGAGGAAGAAATCGCTGAAATTGTGGCTCTGTGGACTGGAATTCCTGTTACTCGTCTTATGGAAGGCGAGAGAGATAAGCTGCTAAAACTCGATAGCGTGCTACACGAACGCGTCGTCGGTCAGGATGAGGCGGTCTCGCTTGTAGCGGATGCCGTGATTCGTGCAAGAGCAGGCATTAAAGACCCCAAACGTCCAATTGGTTCTTTCATTTTCTTGGGACCAACAGGGGTTGGGAAAACTGAACTTGCTCGCGCGCTCGCCTCAACGCTTTTTGATACCGAAGAAAATATGGTTCGGATCGATATGAGTGAATACATGGAGAAGCATTCCGTTTCGCGACTTGTCGGCGCACCTCCAGGATACGTCGGCTTTGAAGAGGGAGGACAACTTACCGAGGCCATTCGTCGTAAGCCCTACTCGGTATTGCTTTTCGATGAAATAGAGAAAGCTCACCCTGATGTGTTCAATATTCTCCTTCAGGTACTCGATGATGGTCGAATTACGGATTCCCAAGGTCGTACGGTGAATTTTAAAAACACCGTGGTAATTATGACCTCAAACATCGGCTCCCCGTACCTACTCGAAGGGGTAACGCAAGAGGGAGAGATACCTGAGGCGACGCGAGAAAAGGTCATGCACGAGCTTCGCAGTGGATTTCGTCCTGAGTTTCTCAACCGCGTTGATGAGATTGTATTGTTCAAACCGCTTGATAAATCCGAGATCAAGAAAATCGTTACCTTGCTCGTGAAGGAACTTGGAGCGCGCCTTGAACAACGACGAATCAAGCTTTCGCTGACTGATGAGGCAATAGCCTTTATCGCTGATGCGGGTTATGACCCAGCGTATGGAGCACGACCGCTTAAGCGCTACATCCAACGAAAGCTAGAGACCAAGATTGGTCGGGCAATTATTGCTGGTGAGATTACCGATGACAGCAGCGTCACGGTTGACGTTGAAGACGGTGACCTCATTGTACGCGCTGAGCACGAGAAGAAGTTGCGCTCCGTTGCCTAGCACGCGAGTCGTCTGCGGGCTGTTACTTTGAGCAAAGAGCAGCCCGCCTTTCTCTATTCCCCCCTTCAACTAGGGAAAAACCTAGGCCTGCATCCTCTCAATCCCCGCTACCATCTTAGAAGGACGAACAAACTATCCTCAAAAGGAGCTCCAATGATTCTTGGATACATCGGCGGAATCGCAGAACATCCCCTTTTAGCACTGGTCGCTGATAAGCCTTCACCATGGTCGAAACCGCTGCCCGTCGATCAACTCGAAACCACTGAGTGTAGCGTGGTACTACTGGGTAATCAGGAAGGAATTACTGTTCGTCAAGACGAGCAACAGCAACAAACGAAGCTGATTGAGCCGGTGCGACCATCAAAGCTCTACCTCACACCGAACTTACCAGAGAAGCCAGGTTTCTCTGTCGATAAAGTTAAAATAACGCCGCTTAGCGATCGAAAATACAAAGTGTTTTTTGATAGGGGAAAAGGCTGGGAGCCTTGGACTCCGAATCAGAAACTATACTAGAAGTCGCGGACCGCTCGCAGTCGTTCTGGCGAAGCCCCGCACCAGTTTAGTATCACGACAAGCCAGTTCAACCCTGTCGTCTTCAGCACTCCTCGTTCTGTCCAACGACGCGAGGAAGTAAGGATACTTGACGGTAATATTTTGGTTTTCCCAAGGCGTCGCAGTTTTCGCCAAAGCTCTAAGTCTTCTAGGATCGGTTGCTCTGGATATCCGCCTACCTGCTCGAAACATGCTCTACGAACAAAGATTCCCTGATCTCCGTACGGCACACGGAATACCTGCGAACGGATTCTCGTTCCCCACTCGATAATTCGAAACAAAACGCCATCCGCATCAAGTCGGAAGCCGAAAGCTCCTGCAACAACCTCCTCCTCCTGCATAACTTGTCGCAGTTCAAGAAGAGCATTCTCCGGTACGACGCTATCTGCATGCAGGAACAGGAGTAGCGACTGAGAAGCAGCTTTGGCCGCCGCATTCATTTGTTGCGCCCGTCCTCTCTCTACTTGCAGTACCTTTGTATGAGGATAGCGGCGAGCAATTTGGCTCGTGCGATCGCTGCTGCCTCCGTCAGCAATCAGTACTTCAAGCGAACCATCTCGGAGAGTTTCGCTAAAGAGATTTAGAGACTCCAGACAACGCTCTAGATGCGCCTCTTCATTCAACGTCGGAATTATTACCGTCACTCCCTCTTGCGAACTCACTATCGAGTATCCTTCCTACACACTTATTCAACGTCGAGCAGTCCGAGCACACTGGACTACTTGACCAAGGGTAGCGCATCTAGTGGGATTGAGGAAAGCAACGACTAAAGGTCGTTAAGAGACCAATCATAGTCTAAATAAGTAAGATTGGGCTTCTTCTCGTAGAGATATTGTTGAGAGTCCGAATCCAGAAATTGCACCAAATAGCCTAAGACGGACTGTTGTTTGGCGTTATACCCTTTAAGCTTTTCATTACCGGAATACTTCGTCGCGAAATCTTCGCCAAACCAGTCAAAAATAGCCGAT
>CAYGNZ010000068.1:0-3403 GCA_964351345.1 uncultured Bdellovibrionales bacterium
TCCTCTTGTATCGAGAACTGCGTGCGCACAGTACATTGAAACTGCTTGCAGCTCATGTGGCACTGCTCTGCTATTTTCTACCGAGTTTCTGGCTCGCTCAAGTGAGTGCCACTCTTCTCTGATTGCTCAGTGGTTGCCGAAAGCGAGATATAGAATTAGCCAAAGGGTGAAAGGAGTCGCGGCGAGTGCCGTGAAAAGTCGAGCAACTCTCCGCTTGTTCTCAATCGAGGCGCTGCCAAATCTGCCGCTGTACCAAAAAATGAAAGCAATTGAACCAAGGCCGGCAAGCAAGATTTCAAACAGCGAGGTTCCGTCTGTTCGGCAAACAAAAGGATTATCAATGACAAAGCATGCTGTGGTTCGACTTGCGACAATACCAAAGCCAATACCGAGAAATGAAACTACGGCAAGCAAGCTCAGGGATAAGGCTGAAACTTTTGGCTGTTCGACTTCGCTCACGTGCGTGCCCCTTGTTAGCTTGCGTCAGTAAAAAGCGAAGACTCAAATGAAGAGAGTCGTTGCTTCCATTCCTCAAGTTCTTTACCTGCGGTAACGAGCTCTGCTTGAGCGAGCGGTAACTCGGCTCTCCAAGCGGCGTCGATTATATTGAATTCATTCTCGAGTGCTGCTTTTTCAATTAAGCCTTTCTCGATTCGTTTCGCAGTTTCTACGTATGCCTCACGAAACGGCATACCTTCGCTCGCGAGTCGATACGCCTCGTAGGTAGCGTAGAGTTCGTTGGTCATTGCCGCTTCCAGTGCCTTTTTGTCTGCGCTCAGAGAGCTAATGACAAGGGTGAGCATCGGTAGAATTTCAGCAATCTGAGCGTTTGCGCGTAACAGCGGCTCTTTGGAGTACTGAAGGTCTCGGTGGTAATTCGACGGAAGTTTCGAAATGACCAAGAGCAATTCTAGTTCTGCGGCTCGCACTTTTGATGCTCGCGCACGCAGCAACTCAAGCACATCAGGATTTCGCTTCTGCGGCATGATTGAAGAACCGGTCGTGAGTTCCTCAGGAAGCGAGAAGAAGCCGAACTCCTTTGAGCTATACAAAATCGCATCCCAAGAAAATTTCTCTACTGCCGAAGCGATATCTGAAAACCATCGAAGAGTTTTAAGCTCGTAACGGCCTCGAGAATTTTGTACATCGATGGGGTTTCGCTGAGGTGCTGAAAATTCAAGCAGCTCTGCCGTGTACTCACGATCAAGCGCGAGAGGAACACCAAAGCCTGACGCTGCGCCTAGTGGGTTGAGGTTGACTGCTTCGAGTAATCTGAGGCCCTCTCGGAACAATGAAAGAAAATTTTCCACAAAGGCGTGAAGCCACATTCCCACGCTTGATGGCATCGCGGGTTGCATATGGGTGTATCCCGGCATGGGGAGTGCGCCAATGTCGTTGATTCGAGTTTGGAGGCTCTCAATACAGGTTTGCAACTGCACGCAGTGGGAGACTATCGCATGGCGCAGGTATAAGCGTTGGGCAACAAGCACTTGATCGTTTCGAGAACGTCCAGTGTGAATTTTCTTGCCGGCTTCGCCACTCTGCTTAACGAGAAAATCTTCAAGTGCTGAATGTCCGTCCTCGAGTTCGTAGGGAATCTCAAAGCTTCCTGCATCACTGAGGGCGAGCGCCTCTTTGAGCGAGGTGAGGAGTGCAGTCAGTTCTGCTTCACTCAGTACTCCTATACGAGCAAGCATTTTGGCATGGGCGCTTGAAGCCAGAATATCCCAGCGAATTAGCTCTAAATCGAGCTGAGGGTCGTTTCCAACCGTAAAGGTGTGAACCTGGGCGTTTGAAGCCCCGCCTTTGTCCCAAAGTTTTTTAGCCATAAGATTACCTGCTTAAGAGTGTAGAGCGGTAGCATGCTTAGTGAAAAATTGCTAGATTGCAAGACTATTTTTATCAATTATCTTCCTTGGCAAAAGCACACTCTGAAATGAAGTATCAAGTTCTGACCATATTCCCCGAACTTTTTGAGCCTTTCTCTAAGCTGGGCTTATTCGCACGTGGGATCAGCACTGGTGCGCTAGAACTTGAAACTACGCAATTACGTGACTACGCGATTAATGCCCAAGGGCAAATAGATGATACTCCGTACGGTGGCGGATCGGGCATGGTCCTGCGCTGCGAGCCAGCGGTTGCTGCCTTACAAGAGGCCCGGAGAAAAGATCCGCAAGCAAAAACTATCCTCTTTACCCCTCGCGGGAAGCCACTCTCGAGGAAGCTTGCCAAGCAGCTCGTTGAGGACTGTGAGAATGATAATGGCGGCCTGATTATGCTCTGCTGTCGCTACGAGGGGGTGGATGAGCGAGTTATCTCGGAGCATATTGATCTTGAAATTAGTCTTGGTGACTACGTGCTGATGGGTGGTGAGGTTGCTGCAATGGCGCTGATGGAGGCAAGCAGTCGCTTTGTGCCTGGGGTGCTAGGCAATGCGGATTCTCTACTCGAAGAGTCTTTTGAGCATCATCTTCTTGAGTATCCTCAGTATACCAAGCCTCGAGAGTTCGAAGGGCAGGAGGTGCCCGAAGTGTTGCTCTCTGGCAACCATGCTCATATCTCCCAGTGGCGTGCGGAGCAGTCACTTGCGCTTACCGCGAAGAGACGCCCTGATTTACTACCGGCCGCTACTCTTGATGCTCCTCCGGTTGCTGGTGAGCTAAGTGTCGCGCTGATGCACCACCCCGTGCTCAACAAGGAAGGCAAAGTAATTACCTCCTCGATAACAAATCTTGATCTCTCTGATATTGCTCGATCTGCGCGAACCTTTGGCCTCGCCCAATACTACGTCGTCCATCCAGCGCGAACACTTCGACGTTTGGTCAGTAAAATCTGTGAACATTGGGCCGAGGGATATGGATTGACCTACAATCCTAATCGCACGGAAGCACTTGAGCGCATTACCTTACTGCCAAATTTCGATGATGTGCTGATTGATATTGAGCAACGCACCGGGAAGTTGCCGAAAATTATTACTACCAGCGCGAAACGAGACGCCTCGACAATCTCCTACGATGCAATGCGCTCCCATCTCGCGGTGAGTGAAGACCCTCATTTGCTTATTCTTGGCACCGGTTGGGGTTTGTCTGATGAGTTTATGGCTCGCGGTGACTATCGCCTGGAGCCAGTTGAGGGGTGGACGAATTATAACCATCTTTCTGTCCGTGCTGCGGCGGCGATTATGTTTGATCGTTTGCTCGGCGTGCGGCGTGGGGACTAAGGGGGAGAGACTACTCTAACCCAAAAAAGGCCTCGGCAGTTCTCGTGGTTTGTTCTGCCACAACTTCAAGAGACGTGTTTTTAAGCTCAGCAAGTCGTAGAGCAATTTGATACACGTGCATCGGTTCACTTGGTTTGCCGCGAAAAGGTTCTGGGGCCATGAAGGGACAATCCGTTTCAAGCA
>CAYGNZ010000068.1:3413-4492 GCA_964351345.1 uncultured Bdellovibrionales bacterium
TGATCTGCTCCAAGGGAATGGCTGCGGCAGCCTCGCGAAGTGCCGTTGCTTTTTTGAAAGTAAGATTACCCGTAAACGACACGAGAAAGTTTATGTCTCGTAGCTGTTTTGCAAACGCGGCATCCTCCGCATAGCAATGAAACACTCCACCAACATCTTCTGCGTGCAGCGTTCGTAGCGTTTCAATCGTTTCTTTGGCAGCGTCCCGACAGTGAATAATCAGTGGCTTCTCTAGCCTTTTGGCCACTTCAATACTGTGACGAAACAATTCGCGTTGTGCATCAAAGGGCGCCCAGTCACGAAAAAAGTCCAGGCCCGTTTCGCCAATCGCTTTCACTTTGGGGTGAGCAAAAAATGACTCGAGTTGGTCGAGCTCAGTAAACGTACCCGCGTCATGAGGATGCACTCCGACACTCGCCCAGATATTTGAGTAGCGTTCAGAGAGCGCGACTGCGTCTTTCGCTGAATCAATGCCATTACTCGCACCGATACAGACAATACGATCCACGCTGCAACGAGCAGCATTCTCCATGATGTTCTCAAGGGAGTCATGCTCAAGGGTATTGAGGTGGCTATGGGTGTCGACTAATCGCACAGCTAGCCGACACTTGATCCCGCGGGGAGCACTTCACCAGGAGAGAGAAGCTCCAGACGGTTCTCATCATCAGAAGCAGCAAGTAACATTCCCTCGCTCAGCTCTCCCATCAGCTTCGCAGGTTTGAGGTTGGCAACGATGACAATTTTTCTTCCGACGAGATCCTCAGCAGCATAGTGTTTGGCAATTCCTGCGACGATTTGTCGATTTCCAAGTTTCTCGCCGACGTGCACCTGGAGTTTTACCAACTTCTCGGATTTCTCAATTCGCTCCGCTTCAAGTATCTGGGCTACTCGCAAATCGATTTTTAGAAAATCCTTAAACGTAATGCTTGGGGTTTGGGGCTCTTCAGTTACTTGTTCTTGCTTTTCTTCTGCGGCAGCAGCACTGTTCGTGTCTTGAGTCATGGAACCTTACATCCGATAGAAAGAAGCTAAAATCCGTCTCTTTTTAGCTTTGGTTATTTGAAAGTAGCTGGACTTTA
>CAYGNZ010000068.1:4502-11608 GCA_964351345.1 uncultured Bdellovibrionales bacterium
AAGCGGTGCTGCATCCGGTCGATCCGGAAACGTGAATCCAGCAAAACGTCAAGCAGTTCCTCTGCAAGGACGCTCAAGCGCCGGATTAACCCTTGATTCGCCTAAGTATTCAAGTAGAATCGCGTGGTTCTAACTATTAACATATTGAGGAGCAGTATCAGCGTGTCTCGACCTATTGGCGTTTTTGTCGCGTGGCCCTATGCAAATGGGGACCTTCATCTTGGACATGTTGCAGGAGCGTATCTTCCCGCAGATATTTTTGCCCGCTATCACCGACTACGAGGCAACGAAGTGTTAATGGTTTCGGGTTCCGATGCCCACGGAACTCCGATTACCTTAAAAGCAAAACAAGAGAATCTAGATCCCTACGAGGTAGTGAAACGCTACCACGCACGATTTCTTGAAGGCTGGGCACGCCTGGGAATTAGCTTCGATCTTTTCACCCATACCCACACAAAGAATCATATCGAACAGACTGCAGAAATTTTCACCAAGCTTCGAGATCAGGGAGATCTTGTTGTCGGAACACAGCAGCAGTTCTTTGATGAATCCGAGAAAATGTTTCTTCCCGACCGCTATGTGCGAGGGACCTGCCCCTTTTGCGCCAACGAGCGAGCCCGAGGAGATCAGTGTGAGAGCTGTGGGAAGACCTTTGAAGCGAAAGAACTGATAAACCCCGTCTCCTTACTTTCTGAGACCAGTCCGGTGCTTCGCGATACTGATCATTACTTTTTTCAGATGTCGAAATATAACCAGCAGGTATTGGAGTATGTTTCAGCGCAATCGCACTGGCGTCCGCATGTAAAGAATTTTACGCAGTCCATGCTTGAAGAAGGTTTAGGAGAGCGGCCCATTACACGAGATATTGATTGGGGTGTGCCGGTGCCAGAAGAGGGTTGGGAGGAGAAAGTAATATATGTGTGGTTTGATGCGGTCATTGGTTACCTCAGCGCCTCAAGAGAGTGGAGCAAAATAGTGCAGCGCGAGGACGCCTGGCAACACTGGTGGAAGAACAAGGATGCTCGTAGCTTTTACTTTATTGGTAAAGACAATGTCCCTTTCCACACCGTGATTTGGCCGCTTGAGCTTATGGCGTTTGATGAGGAGCTCAATTTACCCTATGACGTTCCGGCGAATCAGTTTCTCAACATTGATGGTGAAAAATTCTCCACCAGCAGAGGATTAGCAGTCTGGCTGCTGCAAGTTCTTGATACCTTCGATGCTGATACGGTTCGGTACTATTTGGCGAGTATCTTTCCAGAAACGAAAGATGCCAACTTCTCTTGGGAAGAGTTGATAACGCGTAATAATGGTGAGCTTGTTGCTGCGTGGGGGAATTTAGTCAATCGCGTGCTTGGTTTTGCCTACAAGCGCTACGAGGGAGTGGTGCCGACACCGCAGGAATTCGACGAACTTGACACCGCCCTGCTTGCCAAGATCGAAGCTGGCTTTGAAACCGTCGCGAAGTCGTATGAGGAAGTGAGATTACGTGATGCGCTGAAAGAGACGATGAGTCTTACGCGCGATGTGAATAAGTATCTCGACGAGAAAGCACCGTGGACGGTGTTTAAAGAAGATCCAGAGAAGGCAGGAACTGCTATCTTTGTTGCGATGCGTGCAATTGACTCATTGAAAATGCTCTTCGCTCCGGTATTACCTCACAGCGCACAGCGTGTTCATCAGTTCTTTGGTGGCGAAGGGGAGCTTTTTGGTGAGACCTACCAAGAGCAACGGGCCGAAGGGGAGGATTCTTATCCGGTCTTACGGTACAGGAAAACGGATAATGAGACGGCTGGTAGAGATCTCTGGAAGATGAGCGAACTCAAACCAGGGACTTTATTCTCCAAACCTGAGCCACTCTACAAGTTGCTTGAGAAGGAAATGGTTGAGGACTCTGGGGAAGAGGCTTCCTAAAAAGCGCCCGACACACATTTCTCAGCCACGTATCAAGAACTTTAGGCGCGAGACGCATCATTCGCTCGCAGCAATACCGAGCTAATTTGCAGGGGTGGATTGAGCGAACGCTCGCTAGAGCGTTCTGCAGCGGTAATTGCCTCAAGAATAAGTTCCGCTCGCAAGGCAACAGCCGATGAGTTTGATTTTCTCAGGAGCGTTCTCGCATGCGTCCGGATGAGCTGCCAGACTAAGGGGAGAGCCTCTTTTTCTGCGGCGAGCTCTGAGGCAATAGAGACTACCCCGCTTTCGCCACCACTCCCCTCAAACGCTCGTTCGATTAGTCGGGAGAGTCGAGCGCTCTCTTTGAGAAAATGCTGACAGTGTTCCAGCAACTGCGCCTGATCATGAGGTTTAAGAGTAAGCGGATCAATAAGCTTGTCCAATCCCAAGGCAGAGAGACTTCCTTCCGTGTACGGAAGAAGCTTGGCGCAGATTTCAGGTGATGCCGGGAGAAGCCTTTGCAAAATCTTTTTAAGTGCCGCTTCAGAATGAGAGCCAAAATGCATGCATTGGCAGCGGCTGATGATCGTTTCAGGTAGTCGGTGCGGTGCTTGACTGATTAGAATAATAAAACTGTGGGGTGGGGGCTCTTCAAGTGTCATCAGCAAGGCGTTACTTGCAGCTATCGACATCTCCTCTGCATTGTCGATCAGCGCGACCGATGCGGCTGAGGAGTAAGGTTTTAACTGAAGCTTTGAGCAAACCTCTCGAATCTTATCGACACTGAGGTCTTTCTTCTCTGATTCGCGAAACACGGGATGAAAATCAGGGTGACTGCCCCGATGCAGTAAGCCGATTTCGTGGTCTTTTTCAGCATCACTTGCTGAATCTTTTGTCAGCAGCATTCCCGCGAACGCAAGTGCGAGCGTTCTCTTACCGATAGCCGCGGGGCCAGAAAATAGTAGCGAGTGAGGTACGGCGTCGTTTTTCTTTAAGGCGAGAAGCTGTGAGCGTTGCTGTTCATGCCCAATGATACTTTCAAATGATGCGGTCATTTCGCGTCTAACCTGGCAGTGATGCAATCGAGCGCTTGTTCGGTCAAGGCCTCAGGAGTTTGCGTAGCATCAAGCACGACGAAGGTATCAGCGTTAGACTTGGCTAGTTCTAAGAAACCATTTCGTACCTTGGTGTGAAACGCTAATTCCTCTTCCTCGAATCGGGTCCACTCGGAATCTTCACCTGAGAGCCGGGTCTGAGCACGGCTTTTTGCTCTACCAAGTCCGAGTTTTGGATCCAAATCAAGTACAAGTACTAAGTCAGGTAACAGCCCGTCGCTGGCAAATTCGATTGGGGCACGAAGCGATTCAAGCGAGAGACCTCTCCCATATCCTTGATACGCGATTGTCGAATGAATGTAACGATCGCAGAGCACAAGCTTGCCTTCGCTGAGCGAAGGGCGAAGTACTTTGGCGACGTGTTCTGCTCTGTCCGCGCTAAAAAGAAGAAGTTCTGCTTGAGAGGAAATAGGCTCCAGGTTGGGTTCAAGGAGAAGCGAGCGAATCTTTGCGCCTAAGGTAGTTGCTCCCGGCTCTCGAGTGCAGAGTACCGGGTAGCCGAGATCCTGAAGAGACTGTTGTACAGAACGTTGAAGCGTCGATTTACCCGAGCCCTCGATGCCTTCCAGTGTAACAAACAGTGACATCGTTTTTATTCGCTATTGCCCTCAGGGGTACTCTCTTCCTCAGGGCCAATTATCAACTCGATGCCCGAGAGTAACTGACGGGTCGTGAAGGGCTTCGGGATGTAGTAGTCAACCGCGTAATCCTTATAGCCAGTAATGAGATCTTCTGGTTCGCTCTTCGCGGTGAGCATGATAATCGGTATATTTTGAGTTTCCGGTTTCTGTTTTAAATGCACTACCACATCATAACCAGACATTCCCGGCATCATCACATCGAGAACGATGAGTTCAGGGTCGAAATTCTCTAGCGCATCGAGTGCTTCCTGACCACTGGCGGCTTCCTCCACTTGGTAACCACTGCCAACCAAAATGGTTTTCACGACAGTACGTGTGTCGTAGTCGTCATCAACAATAAGAATTTTCTGACCGCTCATAAGATAGTTAACTTTTCGTTGCTGCTAGTAAATCGAAGGGAAACTCCCCAGAATGTCTCACCTACTTCCAGCCGTGGGCCTAGCTCTTAGATTCTAAGATTCTTTCATCCGGTGCAGATATCTAGGGCACGGTGAAACGAAGAGACTTCGGGATGTTACCGAATCTAGCTTTGGGTGTCTATATGACTCTCCGTGCTAAACTAAGGCGCTGTTGAATAACAAGGTTTTTAGGGCAGCGAAATCCCGATTACTTTGGCCTTGGGCCAGAGAGCATGCTCTTTACGGAATCGGCAGCCTATTGGGCTCTCTTCGTGGAGGCGAATTCCCGAGATAGAGAACCCCTTTCTTGCCATCAGCTCTAGTGCAAGTGAAGAACTCTCCTCCTTAGTCGGGCAGCGCAAGTGCTGAGATTGCAATTCTTCCAGCGAAATATGTTCATTTAGGGAAGCCAGAGAAAGTTTGCCGTGGGAGGGGAGCGGCCCACCAAGTTCTATACTGCCACCGGCAATTAAGATTACATGACCTGCGCCTCGACCAAGATCGTCAATCCGAGAACCGATTTTTATCGATCCGCTTACTGCGACGAACAACGCAATTTCACTATTCGAGTCGAAGGTCAGAACATCAGTCTCCAGATTACCCGCGAGAAAAACGGAGTGGGCGAGGCGTAGCTGAGAGAAAACGCAGGTACGCGCTGAAGAGTGTGCATTGAGTGGAATGTCGAGCGTTGATTGACTACATCGTAAGCGAGGAAGGCGTTGAAGGACGCTCCAATCTGGCTGAAGAACGGCTTGCGAGGAGCTGTCGTTTAGCCGAAGGAGCAACGTTTGTGCTTGTTCGCTTTCCGTGTGCCGCTCAAAAAAACGCAGTCCTTCCTGGAGACTGCCCTGATCAAGCGTTGAAGCAGGGGCGGAGAAAAATAGGCGTTGCTCTTCCGTGTTCTGAGCAATCGTTGTTCTGAACTTTCGAGCTAGCTGATACTGGTTCAGGAGCGCACGAAAGAGAAGTGCGGTAAGCGAACTCAGTAAAACAAAGGCGATAAGGAGAAGGAGGGAACTTGCGCCAGAATCGTTACTGCTATAGCACATGGTTTAAGTAGCTGTGAGAGTCGGGGGCTTCCTCTGAAAGCAGGAGTTGTGAAATGTTCCGCACTCGCTCACCGAGCGTCAGTTGCACCGAATACGTCCTGGGAGCCTTGGGGGACCGATAGGCCAAGAAAGACTGCACCTTATAGGCCAGAGGCTGATTCTGGTAGCTGGTATGGGAGAAGTACCGAAGGGATTTATTGTTCGCCAGATAAACAGAAAAAGCTCGATATACAGGAATCAGCAGAGAAGCTCCCGTAAGGTATTTTTGCTCCGCGATGAGCAAACCTCCAGAAAATGGATTTTTCGGCAGCAAACTGAAATTTCCCCGTACGGACTGACCGTTCGTGCAAGCCGTATTAGGACTTTTTGATGAGCTGAAAGCAGCTTCGACGAGGTGATACGCGTCCACACTGACCGCGAGGAAGTATCTGGGAGAACCGATTTCGCCTTGGACGCAAGCAGTGAAGCGAAACTGATTTTTGGCCACCTCTTGGCTGCGAATGATGCGAAGTTGACTCTCGGGTGACAAATGAAGAAATGACAGCAGTGCCGAGTCTGCTTTTGGTTGAAGTGACTTACTACTTCGCAAGAGAGAAGCTTTCTCCTGAGCAGATTGATGCACCTGGAATGAGCGAAAACCGAGGCGGCTTTGGGCGAGAAGGGAGGAGTTTCGTAAGAGTCGGCGTAGGCGGATTTGCACGAGAGTGAGATGAGCAGTTTCCTGATAATCCAGAAAGAGGTGAGTCATCGTGTGAACGCTGCGAAGGACTGGCGCAAGCGCGATGCTCAATATTCCTAATGCAACGAGAAGTTCGAGTAAGGTGGCTCCTTTGGTTGTTCGGATCATTTTAGAAGACTATTCGATTAAACGAGGTTTTGAGTATGCGTTGTGAGAGAATGGAGTCTTTTGGAGGTGTCGAGATGAGTTCACAAGTTTCCAACTCAAATCCGAGAGGATGGGTGCGCCTCTCTGTGCAGTGAATACGATGCGGCAGTGAGGGGATTATGTGATGGGCAGCGCCTGCTTGTGCTTCACTATGACTTAGACTTTGCTCAATATCACTGCTGCTATGCTGCCAATATTTGTGGATCTCGCGAAGAGTTTTGACCGAGAGTACACTGAATATGCCGAGCAGTGAGAGAGTGAAAAGAAGCTCCAAGAGTGTCAGACCCTGATCTGAATTGAGGCCGAGAGCAGTATCATTGACATTCATATCGTACTGCACCACGAAGGGCCTGAAACACTTTACAAGTAGTATTCTCATTGCCCTGGATAATTATAGATCCAGGAGAGGCAATGCCTGAGGAGTCGAAACGAGCAATCGGGGAGGCCTGGGCGCCAGTCCCAAAACGAGCAGAAAGCAGGCGAACTGAAGGGGGAAGTCGCAATATCACTTGCTCCTCAGTGTTTCGAATGCGCTGCGAAGAGAGGTCGAATGCGAGAGTTCTCGCTTTGTTCTCTAGCAGTGCTTGGATGGACTCATACTCGAGTAAGCGAACAATTTCTTTGGTGCGCAGACGCAGTGACTCCTGTTTCGGAGAAGTCCCCTGTAGCCAGGCACTCGCCAGAAGCAGCGAGGTAAGGAGAATCGTAATGCAGAGTTCGGCGAGAGACACGTTGGGTTCCTAGCAAAATACCATTCGCAAGAGTTGCTAGTGAGGTAGTCGCCAGATTCTGAGATTAGTTGCCTAGAGTCCTACGAAGCGTCGAGAACCGTGCGTTTAGGCAGTCCACCAGAGAGGCGGGGGAGTGTTCTATTGATAAGACCGACCACGAGTCGAAAGATTTTTCGTGCTTCAAGCGCCAGCGGTCTATCGATGCCGCAGTCTGCGTAGAGCACTACCGGCACGTCAGAGGTAATTCGAATAGGAGATATGGCGTATGAGGTGATGCCAAAGGGAGAAATCGAGTCATTCATATGCTTGGAGTTAAATGACTTTATCTGCGTTAAGCACAGTGCAAGAGGCGAGAGTGGATCGGTTACGGCGATAGTATCACCATTCTCA
>CAYGNZ010000069.1:0-11551 GCA_964351345.1 uncultured Bdellovibrionales bacterium
CTGGCATTTGTTCTCGAGAAACCATTCCGCGAAATTCCACCTGCTCGTTCAGCGAGAGCTGTTCAGTGAGCTCTCGGTAACGCTGCTCTGAGTCGCCCGTGCCTACAAGACGAAGACGGAACTCAATCCCGCGTTCTCGAAGCTGCGCACAAGCACGCAGGAGCACCTCTTGCCCCTTTCGCTCTATTAGACGCGCTACACACACGATTCGCGGAGGTAGCGACTTTTTCACCTCAGATGTGCTGAAGGTAGTGAGATTGACGCCATTACGAATGATGCGGGGAGAGATTGAGGAATCAATATCTCTCACTAGCTCCGCTTCTGGTTCGCATTTTGCGATGACCCCCAGAGAATTTCGCCAGACTTTTTTAATCAGCGGAGAGAGAAGCGGATAGAGCCATCGATAGCGATGTTCAAAGCCAGGGATATCAGGTCCGCAAACCCGAACGAAATAGGGTAGTTTGAGTCGGTAGTGAAGGGCAAGTGCGACTGCGCCAGCAGGTACGGCACTCCAGGCTAAACACAGATCGTATGCCGCTTCCCGATGTAGTTTTGCCGCCAGCCGATACGCTCGTCTGCCGTAGCGCAGCAGCTCTTGGTTACTAGAGTGATGAATGCACTTGTTCTCAACAGGGACGCGAAAGAGGCGAATGTTTGCTGCGAGTTCACTGCGTTCTTCTTTGTTGCCGAGGGCAGAAGTAATCAGGTCTATTTCAAGATTTGTAGCATCGCGCAGGCAGTGGAGAATCTCGGCATTCACCGTTGCCGTGCCTCCACCAAGTGGCGGGAACTCGTTGTTGAGCATTAAGAGCTTCACTCAAAACGACTCCCCGAAAAGCGCTCGACGATATACAGTGGTCGGCGCTTGACCTCATCGAATATTCGGCCAATGTACTCTCCAATTACCCCAATCGTGACAAGCTGCGTGCCAGCGAAAAACGAGATTAATACCACCAAGGTGGCAAAGCCAGGTGGATACAGGCCGTAGAAAATCTTTTTTACGGCATAAAACATTGCGATAAATACAGAGAATAGAGAAACGCTTATTCCGACCATGCTAATAATTCTTAGCGGCACAAAGCTAAACGACACTAAGCCGTCAAGGGCAAGGAAAACGAGATCACTATAGGAATACTTAGCGCAACCCGCATTCCGCGCATGACGCTCTACAGGAACACCAAGCTGTTTAAAGCCGACCCAGCTACGAATGCCGCGAATGAATCGATTTCGCTCTGGCATTGCATTGAGGATGTCGACGACTTTTCGGTCCATGATGCAAAAATCTCCTGCATCCAGTGGAATATCAACTTTGGCTACCTGTTGCAGTAAGCGGTAAAAGCAGCGGTAGCCGCTACGCTTGATCCAGTTCTCTTTGCGCTCGGTGCGTATCGCATAGACTACCTCATAGCCTTCGCGCCAACGTTGAATAAACATGGGGATGCTCTCTGGGGTATCCTGAAGATCGGCATCGATCAGCACGATGCCTTCTCCACGAGCAAAGTCGAGACCAGCACTGAGGGCGGTTTGGTGCCCAAAGTTTCGAGCCAGCTCTAGCACTGAGACACGCGAATCTCTCGCTGCCAGCTCCTGAAGAATGCTTTGGCTCCGGTCACTTGAACCATCGTTAACAAAGATACATTCGAAGCTTTCCCCACTGGTTTCAATCGCAAGGCAGAGGCGTTGATACAGCGTTTCGAGATTCTCCTCTTCGTTATACACGGGGACGACCACTGAAATCGCCGGGCAAACTTCTTTCGCTGCTGGCAAAGGTGCATGGATTGCGGGCGCAGAGGATTTTACCTGCTGCATAAGTTCAGCGAGCTGTTTACAAAATGCCAAAGCATCATCGGCAGAGTCTGTAGGTATTGAAAAACTCATCTCGTTTTGGGTCTCTTTTCTCTCCCCCGGTCTCAAGCACAAACAGCAAAGATCCTAGTCTCTTCGGGCTCTTATTATGATGAGTATTTCGCTGAAGCTTTTCGATTTTCCTTGGAGAGATTTATCGGGATGGGGGAGTAAAAAAAATTCTCTGATAGTGAATAGCTTGCTCTGGCCAGCGTCAAAGTTTTAACGCTGCTACAAAGACTCTGCTTTTTTAGACCAAGCAAGCGTGTTTGGTCTGAATAAAGCCATAAAAGAGTATCCCTACTGTTGTTGTAATACTTGCCACCCAAACCCCTCTGGCCTCTAACTGCCAGGGGGGTTTTTTTATGCAGCCAAGTTTCTCACTATCGGCTGAGAGAAAATCACATTATAATTATAGGCTATGACCGATTTAATCCGTCCCAAATCCACTCCACGCATAGAAAATCGATGGCTGACGCCGACAAAACACAGTAGTTTGCTGCTGTTTTGTCTACTAAGTGTATGCCTTTTCAGCTCAGCCGCGAATGCTGCGCCTATTCAAGTTACTAACGCTGATACCACTGATGTGCATACGCTTGAGCTAAAGACCGGCCAAGCTGCAGATATTCTTGTCTATCTTGCTAGTCTTGGAGATCTGGTAGAGAAATATTTGGTAATTCTTCGTAGAGATTCAGACAATAAGCGCGTTCGCACGCTGCTGAGTGATAAGCATGGGCGTGTGCGTTTTCGGGTGGTTCCTCCGGGAAAGTATCGAGTATATGTTAGCAGGAGAGTGTTTGAAGAGGGCCGACTGAGTACCGTGCAGGTGGGTGATATTCGAATTATTCCAGCGAAGAGTAAGAGATAGTCAACGAAACTAAGGAAGAGAATTGCAATGAGAAACCTTTGCAAATTGTTACTAGCGAGCTGCTGCCTTTTTTCCTTCTCAGCATGTGCGCTTCTGCAACCGAAGAGTTCCTCCGAGTTACAACATAAACGCACCGGCGAATTTAAAGTCAGTGTCAGCACTGATGGTGAGGACGTTTCAAACTTCAAAACTCCCTTGGTGCATCGTGTAAGTGTGACTCCTCAGGAGTTGAGAAGATACCTCTCTGCGGAGCGTAATGCATTGGTCTTGCCGTTTCAGGCGCGTAAAGTACGTGACCTAAAAGGCGGCGTAAAAGGTATTCGAGTGGTAAAAATAATTTCAGGTAAAAGAACCGCGCTTGGATTGCTTGAAAACGATTTACTCACCGCAGTCGGACGAAAACATCTCAGCGGTCTTCAAGATCTTGGCAAGCTCTTTAGTCAGCTTCAGACAGAAAAGCAGGCTAGCCTCACGCTGGAGCGAGAAGGCAAGCCTCACAAAATTCTGTATTACTTGGATGCTGCTTCTTAGGCAGAGCTACTCTGCCCCGAGAGGTAAGATTACCTCAGCACGAATGCCGTAACCGTCTATCTCGCTGTCGAGCACTGCTTCACCGCGCACACCGACGCGGATATCGGTGTGCTTGCAGCCTAATTCTAGGCCCCCACCGACAAGGAAGTAGCTCTCGTCGGGGTTTTCAACGGAAAAACTACGCACCACATCAGGAATGCTGACAAGTGCGGTGTCCACGTTCTGGTCTTGGTCATTGAGCGTGGAGTGCCAGAGCCCATCAGCGATAAGCTTGAGGTTGCCATCGTCGAATTCAAAATCTGCTTCTCCACGAACGCCGACTTCTGCAAAGAGGGTATCAGAATCACGTTTTGCGACAATTTGCTCAAGCGCAGGAGCCCCGCTTTCTGTGTATCCGTCGACTTCGTTGAAGGTGTAGCCGAGTCGAGCAAGTGGAGCGACTGTAAGAGAGTCAAATTCGACCGACTTTTTTGCTTCAAGCACGAGCGGCACAGTAATACCTTCGGTTTCTCCGCGCACTGTTTGCGAGGCAACTTGGGTTTGGCGATCAATATTTGAGTAGTCATCAAACCCAACACTTGCCGAGGCGCTTAATTCTAAAAGCTCGGCATCATAGTTTGCCGCAAGTCCTAAACGTACTGCAAAAAAGTCATAACTGGAGAGTCCATTTTCTGTATCTACTGAACCCTCATCAAAACCGACCATCGCGGCCAGCGCAAAAGAATCAGAGAGGGGAAGCTTGGTGCCAAGATCGATTCGAATCAAGTCCGACTCATATGAGGCAGTTTCGAGCGTTCCCGAGCGCTCCAAGTCGCGAATATCAACTCCGGTAACGACGACCTGCTCATTGGCGCTTGAAACGGTATCGAGCAAACGACGACCGAAGCGCTCACCAGAGATTCGTGAAACTTCAGCTTGCGATGCAATAGTTCTTGGTGCGAATAAAGTGTCCGCCAATGCGGCAGCCGCGATTGCATGCCCCGCTTCGGTAGGAAAAAACTCATCAAAGAAAAACAGTTGATTTTGAGCATCCTTCGGTGCCGCCGCGCACTGTTCTGAAAATAGGCACGGTGCGTCCGCATTGATAAAACCGTATTTTTCTGGGTTCTCCGTGATGTCTCGAGAGAGGGTTGCGCTATCAAACACGTAGACCACTGCGGGACTCGACTGATTCAGTGCCGCTGCCTGCTCAGCGATGGCAACGTTGGTTAAGTCGCTAAAGAGTGTCGCACCAGTTACCCCAGACAAACCACCTGCTGCTGCCGCTGGTGTACGACCAATATCAGGAAGTGCTGCGACCACTACGTGGCGTGCTCCGGCATCAATGAGCATCTGTGCTGAGGCAATGGTGTTTGTTGCATTGACCATAGCGCCAGCACTGATTACTTGCACACTTGAAGCAACATCGAGTTGCAGCAGTGCGCTGGTGTTAAGCGCAAGCGCCCCGTCATTCGCGCTTGCATAGACCAGCATTAAATCTCCTGCATCAAGCGGACCGGAGTTGGCAAGAAATGCCCGTATCTGACTCTGCACGTCGGTGTTGTTCAGCGCTTGAATTTCTCTCCCGATAGGACCTGGAATTGAAGAGCCGTTTCCTAAAAGGATTCCTCCTGCAAGCGTGACCGGGAGCTGACCAGAGAAGGCATTACCAACGGAGAGGTTTGCAACGTTCTCAGGGTTAATCCCCAGTAAGGTCGGTAATTGCTCTGAAGCGGTAAGCCCGTTGGAGTAGTGATTTTGAAAGTAGGGTGGTGAGGGCGGAAAATTAGCGTCTTGAGGGGGAAGCCCTTGTTGATTGCCGAGATTTATTAGAGCGGGGATGTTGCCAGGATCGGAAATATTATCGCCGAAAACACCGAGGCCCGTAAAGTTCTCAGCCTTCGCGCAGTTCGTTGTGAGTACGAAAAAAAGCGAAAGAAAAATCCAAGTTCCTAAAAGTCTCATTCCTTATCCCCCCAAAGTAATGTAATACGCACCTAAACAATGCATAGTCTGAAAGGGAGAAATTATCAACTCACTCCAAGTACTCTCCGCCAGCGTTCTCTTCTGATGGGAGAAAGAAGACTAGTGAAATCGTGCGTGTGTCTTAGGCCTGTGATATTCTATGGGGATGTCATTTCGGATTGATGATAGCCCCGTACTTCGTTGGCCCCTCGATATACAGCACCTTGAATCTCAGGGACAAAAACTTGTTGTCTTGCGCGATAATCAAGGTGTGGCGCAAGAGCCTTTGGTCATGCCCGCTGCCCTGCTCGCGATTGTCGCTCGATTTGACGGCACTCGAACGCTAAGAAGTATTCTGGAAGAAGGTGCAGAGTTTGGTCTGACTGAGGAATTGCTTTTTACGATTGTCTCAGACCTCGAGTCTCTTGGTTACTTAGAAACCGAGCAGACCAAGCAGCGCTGGCAAGAGATTAAGCAAGAGTACACGCAAAGCGATCTGCGTCCTGCTGCGCATGCCGGTAGTGTATACCCGGCTGATCCCAAAGAGCTAGAACGTTGTTTGGCCTCATACCTCAGCCAGGGCGGGATAAAAAAATCGCAGGCTGCGGGCACAAAGCAAACTGCGGCGATTCTAAGTCCACATATTGATTACACTCGAGGCTGGCGTGCCTACGTAGAGGCCTTTGGCGCTTTGCAGGATGCTCTCGTGCCTGATGTGATTATTCTGATTGGCACCTCGCACCAGAGCTCTCAAGGAATATTTCATCTCGCTCGCAAGGATTTCTCCTCCCCACTTGGCCGAGTGCCGCTTGCTCGGGAAGTAGTCGAGAATCTAGGTAAGCGCTACGGGGTGGAGAGAAGCTTTGGCGAGGAGATACTGCATAGAACGGAACATTCCTTAGAGTTACAAATTCCTTTTATCCAACACTGCTATCGCGGAGCAGTGGTGCCTGAAATCGTCCCTATTCTTGTCGGTTCTTTCCATCAGTACTTCTTCCAGGATCGCGAGCCGATTGAGGATGCCGTGGTAAGTGATTTTGTTGATGCGCTCAGTGAAGAAGTTGCGGCGTTGGAGGTATCGGGTAAGCGAGTGCTATTTTTTGCGGGCGTTGATTTTGCGCACGTGGGCACGCATTTTGGTGATAACGCTCCTTGTGACCTTAAGCGACAGCAGGAGGTCAAGCAGCAAGATCATTTGCTCTTACAAGCAGCGCTACGTGTGGATCCCACTGGAGTGTATACGCATATGGCGCTTGACCAAGACGCACGTCGGGTTTGTGGCTATCCCTCGATGTACACAATGTTTTCGGTGATGCGCAGTGTAGGTTGGCAGCTTTCTGGTAAAACGCTGGGCTATCATCAAGCGGTCGATAGCCAAAGCGATTGCGTGGTGAGCTTTGCCAGCGCTTCGTGGCAGCATGCATAGAAATTGAGAGAGGTTCGTGGGGAAGAACCTAAAAAATGATGTCGCGTGTTGCAAAGTAATTACCGATAAATCGAGCAAATGAGAGCTCAAGAGTTATCGACGAAAATCAAACCAACAATAAATTGCAGGGTATGAAATCCGACTTACTTGTATGTTGTATCCAATACCTGTTCCTACATACGTCGAGAGAAAACTAATTCCCTCGCGTAGCGTACTGAGTTGTTTGGATGTAAAAAAACCTGTCCCACGATCCTCTGGGCCTAGAGCCGGGTAGCTCCAGAGCAGAGGTGCTGGAAAATGCATCAACCCGAAAAAGACGAAAAAGAGCGATTATCGAACTTGCGATATCGGTTAAAAAGAGAGTCTTGAGGTTGGTTCGAAAGGAGGGGAAGCAAAAAACATACTTTATCTTCAACCTTTCTAGACATCTAAGAATGTCTTCCAACCGACGCGACAAAAATTTTCACCGTCTTTTTAAATGTTACGCGCGGGATCTAAGCTATTCAAGGCAGTTGGCAAAAAAAAATTGCTGCTGGCTGAGAAACTCACATTAACGCCAGGCAAGGAAGGTAAAGCGGTTTCCAGAGGGGTCACTGACCACAAAGCGCTTATCTTGTATCTCGCCAAGTGAGCCTAGTTTTTCGGCACTGACATTTTTCTTAAAAACCCCATGCAGGCGCTCGAAGCCGTTACGGACCCTGAGCATGAGATGAGATTTTGAGGGGTCTTTTGTTTCCCTAAGCAGAAGCCTGCGATTATCAGGGAGATAGAAGGAGCCTGGAGCATGCTTGGCTTTTCGCAGATCCAGCACTTTTGTATAAAACAATTGCGCAGTATTATTGTCGGCAACTTCCAGTTCTACCGATTCAAGGCGGGCGAGGTAGCGATCGTAAATAATCCGCTCGGAGCTTTCTCCAGACCAATAAAACACTGCCAGGATAATGCCCATGTTCACTAGCCAGAGAATCGTTCCCTCTTTCATATGCTCGTTCCTTAGTTTTTTACAAAACTGCTCTCTAAACGTTGCGCAATGCTAGCTGCTACCGCAAAATACTTTACTCTGATTCACAGAATTAACGAGAACCGAGCAAAACTCGGCTCTCGCTGTATTCATCGAGCAGTTTCAGAACCGGGCGCTTTTTTGTTTCCGCCTGGGTTTGAAATTTATAGGGTAATGAGAGCGATTTCTCTATTGCCCTGAGACTAGACATTATACGAATTTCTACCTTTTACCACCTATGAGTGATTCCTCTGAAAACCTTCGCAAGAGATGTCTTCCGCTGCTTGCTTTTGGCATCGTGCTTGGAGCCTATCTGGTGTTTCATACTACCTCGGTGCAGGGTGGCTTTCATACGGGTGAATCGGTTTGTAATCTCGGAGGAAGTTTTAACTGCGACGAGGTTGCCGCAAGTAAGTATTCAAAGTTTCTCGGTTTGCAAGTAGCAGCCTTAGGTTTGTGGTACTACCTCTGTTTCCTCGGATTACTTTTTCTCTGCAAAGAAGAGCAGACTCAGGCTGAGTCCACGCGAGTAGATTTGTTTCTCGTTTATGCGCTGCTTAGTCTTCCCCTCACACTCTACTTAGGTGTGATGTCACTACTCAAGATTGGCTACGTTTGTATCTTCTGCCTGCTCACCTACTTGATAAATATTCTTCTGGTCGTCGTGTTCTCCCGAGCCCCAAGTCCTAAAACCTCTTTTACTGAGCGTATGTCCTCTGGCGTGAGCCAACTACTCAACTTGTTTTTTTCCAGTAAGACGCCAGGCTCAACCAGTGCACTGGCCTGGATTCTTTTTCTGATTACCGGCTTTGTCAGCCTCGGCTTACCGAACGCTCTTGAGCACTACTACTTCTTGCCCCGTGCAGAAGAACTTGCCGACCGAGCCTATCTTCAAAGCTTTATTACCGACTGGCAGGCCGAAGAGGAGCAAGAGCTTCTGGCGGATCAAGCAATCGGCAAAGACTTTGTTTTGGGACCCGATTCTGCGCCCTTGCAGCTTGTCGAGTTTAGTGATTTCCAGTGCCCCTACTGTAAGCGGGCCTCTCATACCTTTAAACCCTTAATTGAGCAGTTTAAGGGGAAAGTGCAGCTTGTGTTCAAAAACTACCCGCTGGATTCTGAGTGTAATTCCAATATTGAGGAAGGTGGTCATGCCTACGCTTGCCAAGCCGCGATGGTGGCGAAATGTGCAGGGGCTCAGGGAGATGAGTTTTTCTGGAAAGCGCATGATGCCATTTTTGCAATGGACGCCTACGATTGGAGTTTCGAAGCACTCATGGATATCCCTCCCGCGATAGGTCTCGATCTTGCGCAATTTGATACTTGTCTCAGTGATCCCGGGACAAAAGATCGGATAGTTGCAGATATTGAGGCAGGAGACGCGGCGGGTGTTGAAGGTACGCCAAGTGTTTTTCTTAATGGCAAACGATTGAAGTTCAGTGGCCTAGAGCAAATCCCCGGACTACTAAAGCTCATTCTTGAGGATCTGAACTCTTCAGATTCGATTGCTGAGTAGCGAGGCGCATTTCAATTATTGAAGCACCCAAGGATAGGTTTGTAGTGGCGGACGATTCTAGGCGTCAAAAAGCTGAGCCATTTCTTTGATCGCAAACACTGCCTCAAACACAATTGCCTCACTCTCACCGCCCAAATGGATTTCGAGGATATCATCACTGAACTCTGGCAGCATGCAACGCATATACTCCTCTCCTTCAGTTCGGTGAAATCGAAGATCAATGTTGGGGAATTGGAAGGCAAGCTGAGTGGCAGCCTCGGTAAATTTGCGATCGAATACATCGGTGAGCGGCATTGGTACTCCCCCTTGGTTGTTATTTCCTCTTGCACAAGCTGCTGTGCATCGCGAATCTAGTACTTATGATGACAAAGGCTACGGATTTCACTCATTCTTTTTACCCGCAGCAATAGCCGCCAGGCGACTGCGGTTTTAAGCGTAGCTTTGCTCTCATTTAAGAGGGATAGTGAAATCAAATCGATGCAATATACTGCTCCCATTATAAAGTACGGCTTTCTAACACCTGTTCGAGGAGCAGTATATTGCCCCGCAGGGAAGACAGATATACTCATCACAGAAAAAGGCGGCACGATCAGTGCCTCGACTAAGGCTGGGCAGAAGCCGATTTATTGGCATTTCGCACAAATCGACTCGCTAATCGCTCGCCCTTTTTGGGAGCAGTATATTTGTCTCCCGCTAGCGCTCGGCAATACTCATCTCTTTTTTTGTTTCGGCCAAAGGCCGAAATTTATAATGTGATGAGTATATTCTACCTACGAGGCTCTATGAGCGAGGCAAAACTTCCGCCGACCAAAAAAACCAAGGTTACGCCAGCTCCGGCTAGGACTGAGGTGCAAAGTGCCAGTTCTCGCTCAGATAAGCCGCCAAGAAAGATTGCTCCCTGGGAACGAGGTGCTCGAACCGCGTTTCGGCGAGCGCTCTACGTTGCGGCCCCCGTATTTCTTTGGATGATACTTTCTCTGCTTGATTTGATTAGTCTCTCGCTCTCTACAAACCTCTCACTTTGCTTTTCGGTATTGCTCTACCTCCTCGGCATTCCTCTTTCGATTCTCTTTGGCCTGGACTCCTTTGCCTTGGAGTGGGCACCAGAGAGTAGTAATGAACTAATCATGCTTGTTTTTCTTGTGGTGATGGGTTTGAACTTTACGCTGATTGGCGCAGTCCGAGGATGGTTGAGAGGAGAGGAACAGGAGGAAGTAAAAGGAGCTTAGGCTCTAGGCGAAAAAAAACGGGACCATCTAAAAGACGGTCCCGTTGGGTCTTAACCGTATTGAAATTTATTTACGCTGCGACTGCGACACGTTCTATTTCGTGGTCGGTTTTGTCGCAGAGATCCTCAACCGTTTGAAACCAAATCTCGGGGTCAAGCGGAGGAATGGGATCTGCGCCGATGAGAGAATCCATAGCGTTCTCTCCCACTCGCAAAGGTTTATTCAACAATTCGTGCGCATCAATTAAACTATACTTATTCTTGCTAGCGACGAGTTTATTTACTTCGTCTGCCCGACGAGCGATTGCTCCAACAATACGTCGAGCAGTGCTGAGACTCGTGATACCGGATGGTCTGATCGTTCCCGCGTAATGAACCGTAGTAGCTTCAAGCTCTTCGATTCGCTCTTCAGAGGCTCTGACGAACTCATACAGCTCAGAGGTTTGACGCTTAAGGTCTTTCCGAAGTTCGCGGCCTGACTTATCACCGATGAAAATCATGTGTAGCGCGCACCCAAGGGTGAACACCGTAATCACGGCCAACATCAATAAGACAATACTTCCGTAAAAGTGAGGGACGTTTGCTTCTATCCAAACGCGGCCGACTTTTAAATACGCAGTAATTGCTGCGATACATAGGAGCATCGCGAGCACAGTGCCTTTGCCGCTTTCCTCAGAGATGTCCCAAGTTTTGGGCTCTGGACTCGTTACATGAGCTATTTTTACGTTCATCTTCTTACTTCCTGGTTTGCTATATCCACTACAACTATTTGCCACCACATTCTCTTATCCGCCGAGCAGCCCGATGTGCTTCAGAACGGAGTCTTAAAAATCAGTTTTTGCTAATAATTTTTAAGAAATAGCTCGAAACCGGTCCGGGGAAAGGGTGGGGTAGCTGGTATCTGTTTGAATCAATACTTATCTGATTCCAATAACTTGGAAGAATTGAAGTAAGTTCAGGGAATTGTGACCTACATTACGGCTAGAGCCTAAAATTTGTTCCGAGAGAGTACCTCTAGGGTGCTTTCAAGCTCGCGCTTTTCGCTTTTTTCTCTGGGCTCTCGCTTGAGGCGTCCCCTACATCAGGGGCAACTTCTTGGACTGTCGCCTCAGCGCTATCTGACAGCTCGGTGGCAGGTGCAAGGGACAGCACAGTTTCAGTAGTTCTAAATATCTCCTCGGGCACACCGATGG
>CAYGNZ010000070.1:0-4779 GCA_964351345.1 uncultured Bdellovibrionales bacterium
AATTTTGTTGGCACAACGAAATCAAATTCTTGGTTCGAAAATGTTGCAAGATCAAGCGCTCGCCACTCTGCCATGTGTGCAACTAAATCAGTCTTCGGTAAGGCTGAAAATGGCAAAGACCCGAAGCGTACCTTTGCCCCTTCAGCTTCAAAAGCCTCGGTCAGTTTCTCAACCAACAGCTCAGCTCCTCCGCGAGTATCAGCAACCTCGACGCCTAGAATTAGAACATGTGGTGCAGCAGTGGAGACGCTCAAGATCTGTATCCGTTCAACAGCGGCTGACAACCCTAACCAAGTTGACGCTGCTTATCCCTCTCCAACATAGCTTCTTGAAATAAGCGATCTGCTCTATCGTTCATCGCAGTAACATCGCTGTCCATTTTATTTACAAGCTGCCAAAAAATCTCTGAATCGCGCGCATCAACGTAGCGCGCTGTTGCGTTGAGATATCGCACTAAATTCATTTGAAATTCGCGTTCTCTCTGAAAGTAATCTTTGAATAGGGTCTCAACAAGAAAAGACCTCAGCTTGCGCTTACATTTCACAATTAGTTTTCCCACCAGCGGCCGATGCGAACTGAAGCTATCCCCCTCGGCCCACTCGTTCCAATGCGCGTTGAGGTAATTTAGCTCTTCGGAATAAAGTATCGGCTCCAGTGAACCGTCGGCGAGTTTTTCCGGAGGCGGGAGATACTTTGGCATTTTCACACCTGATTCGGCGATTTCGGATTCTACCTCCGCGCGAATGCGTTTCATTATTGCGTCGATATCCACAACGTTATCGACTTCTTTCTGCGAATGATCACTCACCTTTTCAGCCTCTGGCATTAGTGTTGATTCAAAGAAACCGTAAAGAAGGACCTCTTTGTCTTTTCTTCGATTACTTTGCCTGGAATGGACACTTCCATTGCCGACACAAACGCTAACAAATTACGTGTCTTTTGGCTAAATCTCAATACGTCGGGCGTAAACGGCAGACGTTTGATTTTTTAGGTTGTGAGAGGAAGAGCTAGAAATAAAAAACGCCCAGGCGTGGGGGGATACGTTCCCACACCTGGGCACCAGTCACGGCTCTTGGGAGACTGATATTGAGAATACAAGGGCGCGGCGTCCGCGCCCTTGCGTTACTCTAAAACTATCTAATTGTATAAATACTCAGCTAGCGGTGGACTGCTCGGAGCTTATCCGATGAGACTTAGCGCTAGTGATGGTTGCTGGTTCGCCTGAGCAAGAACCGCAGCACCTGCCTGCTGAAGAATATTCAGCCTGGTCAGTGTTGCAGCTTCCTCCGCCACATCCACATCTCGAATCTGGCTTTCAGCGGCCGTGAAGTTCTCACGTGCAACCGATAGGTTAGTAATTGTTACCTGCAATCGTGATTCCGCAGCACCCAGTGTTCCACGACTTGTGGTGAGTGAGGAAATCGCAAGCTTGACCGCATCGAGTGCGGATCGTGCTGCAGTTTGGGCGTTCTCAGTTGTTCCTGCCGCATTCAACGAAAACGTAAGGTCTGAAGAGCCCGCTGGTGCTAATCCGATGGCAGCCAAGGTACCATCTACTCCGGTAAACCCAATTTGCGAATTTGCGCTTGAGTCAAAACCGATTTGTAGAGATACCGTCGCTCCTCCGGAGAGTAGCTGTAGGTTGTTAAACGTTGTTGTCTGAGCGATACGTTCAATTTCAGACGCGAGAGCGGTAAATTCCAGTCCCAGCGCTGAACGCTGAGAGCTACCAAGCGTTCCGTTGGCCGCTTGTTCTGCAAGTTCCGCCATTCGAGTTAGTACCGAACTCATTTGGTCAAGCGCACCGTCGGCAATCGCGATGAGCGAGATACCGTCGTTTGCGTTTCGAATCGCAACTGAAGCAATTCGAGAATCCGCTCGCAGTGAATCAGCAATCGCCAATCCCGCAGCATCGTCTCGTGCTCGTACAATTCTTAGTCCAGATGATAGTCGTTCGAAAGAGCTCCGCAAGTCACCCGTGGTGCTTGTTAAGCGTCGCTGCGCATTTAAGGCAGCAAGGTTGGTGTTAATGGTAATAGCCATGACAATTCCTCCGTGAGTCTAAGTCGATCCCTGTTTACGTTTCACCGATGTCCGTCAAGCCGTGACTATGACACCCTCTGGTGAACGCATTGATTCAGCACCATGCTAAATCGTTTATAAAATAGACTACTGTGATACTGCGTGGATTACGTCTTTGAATTCCGCTGGCCCCAAGAGCCTAATCTTATTCCAGCGTACTGCCTGGCGGGCTATCGCGGGTGGACACTTACTGACTGGTCCCGAGCGCTGCTCCAACAGCGCCTATGAAGGGAATCGTCGGAGCGTGCTGCAAGCTTGAGAACTTTTTTTCATCAACAACAAAAAAATAAAAAAACCAGGAAGGATCAGGAGCTTAGACATTCAAAAATTTTGCGCAAAAACCTAAAGACCTTAAGAAAAGCCTGCGTGGCACCTGAACGCTCCCCCCCCGAAGGGGACACAGATTAGGCCTTCAGAAAACTCGACAAACGCGATTAGCGTTTGACCACCACGAGGCGGCAATCACGTAACAACGTTTTTGACCTGAATAAAAGGCAATATTCCACTACTTTATCCCCTGAAGGCCTAAACGAAAAAGCCCAAGTATACCCGAGAGATGGGTATACTTGGGTGGGGGGTACTACTACGACATTCTTTACAGAATTCGTTTTCCCGGCTTCGCTTCTGTCGCCCAATACCGCACGGAAGACTAAAGCGAAGCCAAGAGATTGCGCTATTCTTAACCGATAAGCGCCAGAGCCAGTGCTGGCTGCTGGTTGGCCTGAGCAAGAACAGAAGCACCAGCCTGCTGAAGAATATTGAGTCGAGTTAATCGAGCAGCTTCTTCAGCCACATCAACGTCTCGAATCGCAGATTCCGCAGAAGCGAAGTTTTCCCGCGCAACTTGGAGGTTATTCACTGCTACTGTTAGTCGACTTTCCGCCGCACCAAGCTGACCTCGTGTAGAAGTCAAGGAGCTAATCGCACTTCTCACTGAATCTAACGCGCTAAGTGCTGCGCCTTGCTGCTGAGCGTTTGTTCCAGCCGAAGATCCCGCGTTGGCTAGTCCAAGCGACTCAAGCGTGCCACTTACTCCAGTAAAAGAGATCTGAGAGTTCGTTCCAGAGTCGAAACCGACCTGAAGCGATACAGATGCTCCACCAGAGAGAAGCTGCAAGTTGTTAAATGTAGTGGTATTAGCGATACGCTCAATCTCTGAACCGAGAGCAACGAATTCTTGGTTCAGCGCAGAACGCTGCGTCGAAGAAAGAGTTCCGTTAGCAGACTGTTCAGCTAGTTCCGCCTGACGTGTCAGAACGTTACTGAGCTCTCCTAGGGCACCATCCGCAATACTAATTAGCGAAATACCGTCGTTCGCGTTTCGGATAGCTACTGATGCGACTCTCTGGTCTGCACGCAGAGAATCAGCGATGGCCAAACCAGCGGCGTCATCACGTGCTCTAACGATTCTTAGTCCAGATGATAGTCTTTCGAATGACTGACGCAAATCGCCAGTCGATGCTCCCAAACGTCGCTGAGCGTTAAGCGCAGCAATGTTGGTGTTAATGGTAAGGGCCATAGTTTTCCTCCTTGAAACTATTGCCGCTTAGCGTACTGCTCGACGAAAACCTTTTACGTCAAACTCCCCCACAACATCCAAACTCCGACTACACTAAGGGGCTACCTACTTCTTTTTTGTAAAACACACACAACTCCTGTTGTGTATTTGAGCTATCGACGCCCTAATCTGGGAGCTTTAGTAGTTTTTTGACTCATGCTACTACTTGGAAGAACGAAATTTTCGTGATATTTTAAACAGTAATTACAGCAACTTATCCGCTCCAGCACCGGGAAGGCACAGCCGCTCGTGCCGAAAATTATCGAGGAGAAACCTCAAGTCGTGTCGATTTTAGTAGAAAATAGTGCCGAATCTGCACAATTAAATACGCAGATCCTTGCCTCACTCGAAGCGCGCCTTAGGGGTAATGCCCAGTACACTACGGAGGAGATTGCCAGAGTTTCAAACCTTTCATCCCGTCTTTTCCCTGCAAATTACGTCATATCTGAGGCAGACTCCGATCAAATGCGAGCACTTTGCATGCTTAGTAAAGCTGAATTGGAGGATGCAAATAAGATCAGCTCCCATCGCCCAATGCTTGGAAAAATAATTGTTCCGGTAAAACGATTTTTCTGGCGCATCCTATCTTCTCAACTACGAGACACCTTCGCCGGTCTACAAGAGTTTCAAATGTGGGCTGTGCTTAATCAGGCCAAACTTCTAGTTCGTATCAGCGAGCTTGAGGAAAAAATGGCAGACAAATCGGAGTAGTTTACTCAGGTATGTTTCCATAGCCTACTAAGCTCGCTCGCAATTTCCCTAGTTCAAGAAGACAAAAACCTGCGGGCCCAAGATTACCGACAAAAAACCTATTCTTCCGCTTTATTTTTATTGGTTCAATGCGTATTATCACTCGTCTGTAGTTTGGTTAAGACTCGAGGCGCTGATATTGTAGGGGGATAATCGCTTCCTTAAGGAAGTGAACTAGGCGAAATCAAACGTATGGATTTTCGTTTAGCACCTTAACCAGACTCTTTCTCTCTATTCGCTATTTCGTTGAGGCTTTCGCCGGGAAATACGAAGAGACGGATGAATTCACACGAATGGGGGGGGTATTCAAGTGATTTTGAGCAAAGGTAGGGTACTAGTAGTAGACGACGAAGCTCTCGTCCTCGAAATGTTTGAGTCGCTCCTTGCAG
>CAYGNZ010000070.1:4789-11386 GCA_964351345.1 uncultured Bdellovibrionales bacterium
CTTTGTCGCACCGAATCCACAGATAGCGTTAAGCCACTTGGAAAAGACGTATTTCGACGTCTTGGTCTGCGATGTCTTGCTTGAGGAGCTTGATGGTTTCGACATCATGACCATCGCTCGGAAGAAGCAACCAAATGTCGCCGTCTTGCTGATAACGGGTGCTCCATCTGAGCCTGATGCGGAAAAAGCCGCTGCGCAAGGCGCTGCATACCTCTCGAAGCCTATCGGTTTTGATTTGTTGATTTCAACGATTCAAAACTGCATAGAATCTGCCAAGACCGACGAAGGGAAACAAAGAGCAAATATGTAGTCTCTGACTACCCTTTGCACTTCCTCACGTATTTTCAGTTCCGCGCTCTAGATTTGCTCGTTATACTAGTGCGATGCGTGTCGCCTACTACATGAGCTCAAATTTTAGTCACTTCAGCGAACTACTGCCGTACTATCAGGTCTTTGGCGGTTTGGTATACTCCCCTTTTCCAGAACTCGGCGCCTTTCACCTAAAAAAATATCCCGAAATTCCTATCACCTTTGATCTGAAGGCATTTCGAGAGTATCGACCCGAGGTGGTGCTCTACGCCACCGTGCAACTCATTCGAGGACCTTGGAAAAACGTGCAAATCTTTCATGGAACCTCAGATAAGCCGTTTTATTTTGAAGACGAGTACAGAGCGATCATGGAAGGTTTTGATCTCTGCCTTTGTTACGGAGAACGGCAAAAGGAAAAATTTAAGCGGCATGGGATCTCAATTAAATCGAAAGTTATTGGCTGTGCAAAAGTTGAATCAGACATCACTGTCGCAGAAGAACTCTTCCCTGAACAATTGCCCACCGTGCTGTATGCACCGTCGTGGCAGATTTATTCAAGCTTAGCCAGATTTGCAGAAGCAGTAGGGGCACTCACCCAAGACTACAACGTCCTTGTCAAACCTCACGCAGCAACAGGTCAGGCCGATTGCATCGGCTTTCCCTTTCTTCAACGCTTGGCAAAAAAGCAAGGTCCACGGTTGCGAGTCGTTCAAACCGATAGCATTATTCACCTGATGAAAGCGGCTGATATTTTCCTTGGCGATATTGGTGGATCGATTTACGAGTTTCTCTACTTTGACAAACCCTTACTTGCGCTAAACCCCAACCCAGATTTTTTCAGCAAAAGTGACGATCTGCTCGGACCGACTTACTTATGGAATTATGTAGACGTTGTTGATACGCCAGAGGAGCTTGCCTCAGCGATTGCACACACACTACGCACGGACCCACGAAAAGCGGATCGCAAAAAAGTCCTCGACTATTCATTTCATACTGAAGTAGGCTCCACGGCACTGGAGCGAGGGGTCCGAGCAATTGAACAATTAGTGGCTGAAGGCTCGCTACCCGCCTAACTGGGGATAGACAACGTCTCGAGCCCGAAGTAGATCATCGGGAAAATCAATTTCGATATTCGGCAGATCGCTAATATCCACACCGAGGTAGTTTGCTTGATCGAGCACTCGAGCAAGAGAATACTCAAAGTATTCAGACCGCAGGCCTGGATCCCTTTGATCTCGACAAAGAGCTGAGACAAACTTCTCTCGTCCTCGCCCTCTAAACAGCGCAAGCCCAATAAACTCTGCAAGTGACTCCTCTCTCGGCAAAGCCTTCCCCAATGCTCTCACGCAGCCATTCTCTACTCTTGCCTTTACCTCTTCTTCCCCGCAGGGGTGAAAATCGCAGGCAAGTGCACTTTCCTCAGGCGTTTGGCTTAAGCGTTCAAGACAACGCCAGTCAAACAGCACATCAGCGTTGAGGAGGAAAAAATCTTGATCGAGAAACGGCGCCGCAAGTGCCAAAGAATGAAGGGTATTACTTGTGGCAAACTCATTGTTGCGAACAAATTGATAGCGCATTTCAGAATGCGGAAGCGAATGATGTATGAGGGTTGGAAGATAGCCAATAACCAATACTGTCTCTGTCACACCAACTCTGCTCAGTGCCTCTATTTGATACTCAAGCAGCGTTCGACCTCCGAATTCAATCAAACATTTCGGATGGATGTGTCCACTTGATTCCAAGCGCCGACCAGAACCCGCGGCTAATATAATCGCTCGATTTGCCATACAGTACTTATCGGCAGCTAGGAGAAATCAGTTAATTGAATGGAAATTGGCCGGCGTGAGAGTATTTCGAGCCGGGCTTCGGGCAGCTTGAGCAGCAATTACTTGTTGAAGTTGCTGGTTTTACAGTAGAATTTCAAGTTGCCAAGAGATACCACTGATGAATATTGCGTTCTTACTTCAGCTATGAGCAGGAATATAGTTTCCGATGATGAGAGCAGACGCCTTCTCATCTTGCAAAAGAGTTTCGCAGAGCATCCTCTTGCTCAACGCCTTATTCCGCTATGCTCTGCACATTCACTCACCCCTCACCTCTTCGGCGGAGCAATTCGAGATACGCTCTTAGAGAATGGGAGCATTCGCGACTACGACCTTTTGCTCGAAGGAAAAGAAGAAGATTTTCGAGGAGTTCTTGACGCCTTAAATTTCAATGAGGATTATGCTCAGTCACATAAGCCCATCGACCTCCACCACACCTCAAATGTAGATGAAGCCCTGCAAAAGGTAGATCTTACTGTCAACGCCATCGCGCTGAATTTAGATACCGGAGCGCTACTCAGCGCTCATGAGAGAGTCATCGCCGACCTTCGTAATAGGAATGCGCGACCAACGAATAGTACTCTCTTTGTGTATAATCCACCCGCAGCCTTGCGCTCCCTTCGTCTCGCCTACCAGCACGAACTCAAGATTAGCGAAGAGCTGAAGAATACCTTACTTACTTTTCCACAATGCGTGAGGCTCGGAGAGGAAAGATATCGCTCTCTGGTGTTCGCGGAACTTGCGACACTGCTGTCCCATACCTCTGCTCCGCAAGCCATTGCAGCCCTAGTCGAGTTCGGACTACTGCAACAGGTCTTACCAGAGGTAGTTCCTGCCCTAAGAGATTTTTCAAAAAAGAAGACCTTGTTCGACAAGCTCATTGAGATTTCTTTGTCTTTTCCTCCTGCAGTACAAAATGAGCTTCACTCCGTGGAGCAGCATCACTTGTTTGAAGAGACTCCGCCTACTGGAGAGCGCGCACTGCTCGGATTTAACGAGATGGGCCTGATGCGATTTTGCTGTTTATTTGACGGGCTCTCTGAGAGCTACCTTTCGCTAGACGGTGCCGCCAGCTCTCCCCCGCAAAGCTACCAATTCAGATCAAGAGCGATGAATAATTTTCTCAACTCCGCGCAAGCACGAGTACAACTCTCAATTAGCGCTATGGCTTTGCTTGAAGAAGTAAAAGGCATACTTCTCTCGACGATTCGTTTGTTAGAAGAAGGCAATTTAGACCAGGAACTATCTGAACACACTCGGCCTCATTGCTTTCTCATATTCTTACTGGCCAAGATTTCAGCTCAGACGCAACACGCCAAACTTGAACAAGAAGTGCGAAACGCCCTTGCAACAATTGATGTAGAGTAGGCTAGGGCCTAGCTTGTATTGAGCAATTGTAAGGCAATATCGGCTTGTTGATTTGCTTGGGCGAGCACGGCAGCGTTTGCTTGTTGCAGAATCTGCGCGCGCACCAGGTTCGCCGCTTCCTTGGCCACATCAACGTCCGCAATCTGGCTCGCGGCTGCGATATAGCTCTCACGCTGCTGTTGAAGCGCGTTGTAGGCAGTACTAAGCCGGCTTTGCACTGCTCCAATAGCCCCCAGCTCCTTACCAACGCGCTCAAGAGCAGCATCGATTTCATCCATCGATTCTAGCGCGCCCTCTTTGGTGCGTAGTTGAAATATTTTTGTTTGATTACTCTCTTCAGTTTCAGCCAGCATGATATTGAAATGACCTGAGGTACCGACCGCGGAGAGAAAGGAGAAATCAAGCACACCGTCATTGTTGAAATCAGCAAATGGGGTGTTATAGTCTATTAGTGGTGCGCTCAAGGCGATTGTAGGTAAGGCCGCACCAAAACTTCCATCTGCATTCCCCAGATTTATAGAAATTACTGTTGTGTTACGTTTGACGATGTCAAGTATGCCATCGGTGTTTACATCAACTGCCTGAACATGACTCGTGGTACTACCTCCATCGGTCGTAACGCCTGCCTTAAACGACCCGTCTCCATTCGCCAAGAAGACTTGAGTGCCCGACGCGATATCATCAATCCCATCGTCATTAAAATCTCCTGCCGCAAAACGAATCGCGACCATTCCGGTAGTGAACTCAGTTTGTGCCTGAAAAGATCCATCGCCATTCCCCAAAGCAATGCGAAACGCCTGGCCCGTCGTTCCGCCGGTGACAATGTCTGTGTGTCCGTCTCCATTAAAAGCTCCTAAGTCGACTGGCGCTACCGAAAACGAACTGCTCAGTGTTTGCACCTCCTGAAAGCTTCCGTCACCCGTACCGAGAAGCACGTTTATCCCCGTGCTGTTTTTCAATACCAAATCCAGGTTCCCGTCTTGATTGATATCTTGCACCAAACCATCTGAAGAACTATTTGGGCTCGGAGTTATGCTCGTGCTCGAGGTTTTACTATACGCTTCAATTGTGCCGTCTCCATTTCCTTTGTGAAAACGAAGTTGGCCACTGGGTACACCTACGGCATCGGCAAAACCATCATTGTCGAAATCACCAAAAATCACCCTATTCGAAATATAGCCGAGCCCCTCAACTTCGGTAGCAAACGTTCCTTCTCCATCATTGATATGGGTTCTTATCGCCGAGCTACCCCCGCTTGTTGCCACGTCGTTAATTCCATCTCCATTAAAATCCACGACCGAAATGAGAGCCGATGAGGTAACTCCTTTGTAGGTTCCGTTAACGGCATACTGACCAGTTCCTACGGCCCGGGCCAATTCTTCGCCAAGACTGTATTGTACCGCGCCGTTCTCACCGTATCCGGCTTGCGCCCGAATATCGCTCAGACTCCCGTCAATCAAGGACAAGTCATTAAAATTGGTACTATTGATTATTCGGTTGTACTCATTGCTCAATGCCTTTGATTCCTCATGCAAGGCATCGCGTTGCTTGGATGAGAGAGAACCATTTGCTGCTTGGGTAGCTAGCTCTCGTTGACGGATCAGAATACTAGTGAGTTCCGTAGTTGCCCCCTCGGCGATGTTGAGCAGAGAGATACTATCGTTGAGATTGCGAACACCTTGTGCGAATACGCGGGCGTCGACTTTGAGGTCTTCTGAGATTGCAAGACCCGACGCATCATCTCTTGCGCGATTAATGCGCAAGCCGGAAGATAGACGAGTGAAGCTCTCGCTTAAAGAAGCGGTGCTCTCTGTCAACCTTCGCTGGGCGTTTAAAGACGCCAGATTACTACGTAACGTTATACGACTCACGTGTACGACCTTGTACTACATTACTACTTTCCGTCGTCTCTAAATGTCGGCAAGTATTGGGATTTACTGGAGATTTATTTTAACGATTCATTTCCAGTGAAATCTTGCGGGTTTAGGAGGCGCTAACTCCTTGTCACAGCCCGAACTCTCCCCAAAAGAACGAGAACAAATTGCCTGGCTTTTGGAGCAGGTGTTTGCGCATCCGCTCGTTCAGCCCCTGATCAAACTCTGCGAAAATCTAGGTACACAGCCCTATTTGGTCGGTGGAGCAGTGCGCAACGCGCTTCTTGGCCGAGCACACATTAATGATCTTGATGTCTTAATCCAAGTGCCGGAAGCCGCCTACCAAGAGCTGTTTAATAAAATGATGCGCCTCCAGGCAGACTCAAAGCACCTCCTTGAACAGTCACACCTTCTCTTAGATTTGACCCGTGTTGATTCGGTAGTAGCAAAAATTTCAGCATTTGATATCACCCTCAATGCCTGCGCGCTTGGTCTAGCCGATAGGCAATTACTCTTACCCCTTCCGAACACACTTGAGCATTTCAGGAATAAAATTGCCTTCCCTACCAGTAAGAGCATGTTAGTGAGCGCTCCCACCGCGGCCTTGCGCACGGTTCGTTTTGCCAGCGAGCTAGATTTAACACTTGCCAGAGAAGTAAAAGAGACAATTCGCGGATTTCCACAATGCGTTTTGCTCGGCGGGCAAGACATCCCCTGTCTTGTGTTTATGGAGCTTGTGCGAATTCTTACACTGGAAAACGTTTCACAGGACATTAATACGCTAATCGAACTCCGCCTTTTGCCCGAAGTACTGCCCGAACTCGTCCCCGCACTACAAGACCCTAGCCCCATTCTCGCGCGCCTTGAGCACGCAGACCATTGTCTTGCAGAACTTCCACAGAACGTGCGAACAGAACTCCTCACTCTACAGTCAGAATTTCTCTTTGAGCGTGAAAACGAGAAGTCCAGTATGATTTCATTTAAGAGTAACACCCAGGCTATGGTTCGACTCCTCTGCCTGTTTGACGCTCTGGTAGATTCCTACATCTATATGAATCTTAATCGCAGTTGCGCTGTTTTCACTTCAACGTTTAAACGCAACGCGATTGAGAATTCCATTGATTCTTTAGCTACCCGTGTGAAGTTATCGGCCGTGTGCAAGAGAACGTTGGCGCAAGTCCGTACCATGCTTTGCGCAAGCTTCGATTTGCTACAATCTAAGT
>CAYGNZ010000071.1:0-11378 GCA_964351345.1 uncultured Bdellovibrionales bacterium
CTTGGGAGTGGCTTCAATATCTTTTAAAATTGTCGCCCCGGTAGTCGTAAACCCAGAAGCCGACTCGAACCAGGCATCAACTGCACTTAATCCCATATCGGAGAAATAGTAGGGCAATGCGCCAAAAACGGTGGCGGAAAGCCAGGCAACGGTCACTAAGAAAAACGCGCTTCTACTACGAATTTGTTCAGAGGCGCGGAAGCAAATAATAAAGATGATCGCACCAATACAAAGCGTGAGCGCTGCTGAAATTGCCAGTGCATGAACACCTCCGTCTTGATAGTACAAGCCAAAAAGCAGAGGAAGGACTAAGGAGCCCCCGAGGAGCATCGTAAGCAGCCCTAATGTTTTAAATACCGTTGGGAAATGGACAACCATTATCTCTTATTCGCTACTCTCATTTGCTCCCGATTTGCTCATGCGCTAGATCCCTCTCTGCTTCAGCTTCTGAAACAGTACTGGAAACACCTAACCATCCGAAACTCTTACTAGCACGTTGGCTCATGGCGACGGAATGAAAATACCACTACAGAAGATACAAACGGTCAAATCCAAGGGAATTGCGGTCGAAGAGCTAGAATTGACTCTTCCTCAGCCTACCCCTGAACTCGACTCCTATCTCATCGCGCAGCTCAGCGACCTCCATTTCGGCCCTTGTACTTCCTTGCGACACATCCAAGAGGCTTTCGAGCTAGTGAAAGAGGCTGCGCCTGACCTTATTTTGCTCACCGGGGATTACTTGCAATACAGCAATACCGGTCTGCATCACATTCTGGCAACAAAAGTGAGTCCAAAATTATTCCGTTGGTCAGAGTATCGTCGCGTCACCTCCAAGCTTGCAAAAACCTTAGGCGAGCAACTTACAAACCTTACTCCGCACGACGGTATGATCGGAGTCTTTGGCAATCATGATTACCATGAGGGTATTGGTTCTATTCGGCGCCAATTTCCGCAAGATATCCGTTGGCTGATTAATGAATCAACATTAGTCCAACGTGGAGGAGCCAGGATTCTTATCTCCGGTATTGATGACATGCGAGAAGGTCAGCCGGATCTTGTAAGTACTCACTCCCAAGCTTTTGCCGCCTCAAACGCAGACTGCAAAATTCTGCTTTCTCATTCTCCAGACGTCAGTATCGTGGAAGAAGAGCAGCTCCTAGAAGATTATGACCTAATCCTCAGTGGGCACACTCACGGCGGACAGCTTTGCCTTCCTGGCGGTATCCCGATTGTCACGCGTTCTGAACAGCGAACTCACTTTTCTGGAATTGGCATGCATCGAAGCACGCCGCTCTATGTCAACCGTGGTCTCGGGTATGGTGGACTCCCGCTGCGAACGTTTTGCCCGCCGGAAATCACACTTATTCGGCTGAGGCAGCCGCTTTCACCATAGCGCGCAGCGTTTCTGTTTGTTCCGCAACAAACGGTCCTTCAGGAGTGATATTCTGCGTCTGCCAATCACTGAGAAAAGCTGCGACTACCTCATCAACGAGCTCTCCCTGATCCATACGACTCTTTACCTGTTCGCGGAAGACATCGGCAGACTCACGAACATTAAGAAAATACTTAGAAATTAGCTCCCCGGTAATCGCGCCGCTATGGGGAAAACTAAGAATCTTTAAGTCGAGCCCAGACAAGCGGTCAAGACTTTCGACGTAGTGGTTGAAATTTTCGGTAAAACAATTGGCGACCGCGTCCCTTCCCCCATACCAACCCACCGCTTCTCCTCCAGCAAGTGCCGCGTCAAGAGTTACAAGATACGAAACTGAATCAGCAGTATGCCCAGGAGATGAGATCATCTTCACTTCAACGTCTTCACCGAGGTCAACCCCATCACCATCACCAATTACTCGATCAAGTTGACAGGCCTTACACCATGCATCTTGTTCTGCGGTAAATTCTTGCCCCATCGCTTCGGCACAAGCTTTATTCCGCCCATAGACGTCTTTAATGTATTCATCGTTACTGAGGAGATCGGCGGTTGCAGGGGCACCAAGCACTTCGATGCCCGAGAATCGTTGTCGAAGGGCGGGAAGTCCACCAACATGATCAAAGTGGGCGTGAGAGAGAAAAATAATATCAGGGCCTAGCCCCTCACCAAGATAGAGTTCGATTTCTTCAGCAAGCCGCTCTGAAGTGCAGTCGAGTCCAACGTCGATAAGTGCGGAGGCATCACCAATCGCCAAAATATGAGTGGAGGCCGCAGTCGTTAACTGAAATACGTTCTCGCTTAAAGCCCCTGAGGTCTTAATCCACATAAATTGCGCTCACTTCTTTTTATCTTTATCGATAAAACCATACCGTTGAAATCACCTTTGGGTGTAGCAAGAATCTGCTCTTGACGCTACCAGGAAGCATCAGAGTCTCAAACGAGCCCAAACCAGCTTATGGTCGGACCCTTTCAGAAACTGCCCTCGAAAGCCTATTGCAAGAGTGCCATCTGCTCTTCGGACTTTTGCCAACAAGCCAGGCGTGACCAGAATCTCATCAAACACGCTCTCCTTCCCTCGATACCGAAAACTCCCTTTGGTATATTTCCGTGGCTGCTCAATCTGTCGAAGAGCGAAGAGGTCAACAAAATCGGGCTTATGCTCAGGCACAGAACCACAGACCGCGGTCTCCTCCGGGCTCAGTCGACACTTTTTGGGCGAGTCGAAATCAGAAAGCATTCGAGAGCCTCGAAGAATCTCCGCTGCCGCACTATCACGACCGCTATTACGATCACCAAGAGCCACTATCTCGACCTCTCGGCCGTATTCTCGTCGCAGAGAACGAATAATCTTCCGTAGACCAGCAGCTTCCTCCATCCGGGTGCTTTCAAAATCTGTTCTTGTATGGTCCTTCCAACTCTTATGTCGGGATTTAAAGTGGAAGGAAATCAAGGCAAGTCGAGGACCAGTCGGTCGCTGAAGTACCAGCGACAGGGGGCCGCGCGTGAAGCTACCTGCCGGACCGCGCGGTTGTAACTTTGGTAGACGCTCTCGCCAGTGGCTGTCCACATCTTCTACCGAACCAATATCCTCAGCGACGAGAAAACCGTTCGTTGAATACTTATCCTTTGAGCGTCCCGCAAATGCGCGAAACTTCCTATCCGTCCGCTCACCGAGGGCTTTGGCAAGTTCAATTGCTATTTCAAGCGCCTCTTCTTGTCGAGCGCCCATCAACTCTTGTAGGGCAACCACATCGCATGCCGCCTCTTTCATCCTCGTGATGAGAAACTTCTTTTGCTTCTCACGTTGCAAAACATCCCTCCGTTTCCCCTGTTTGTCGGCAAACCGAAAAAGATTTTGCGAACAAACAACGAGCTCTCTTGTGGCAATACTGTCGGAGTTGCTTGATGCGGTATCAGCCTGTTTCTCCGACTCGCGCGCACGGGCGAAGGGAATCTCAATATCGCCTGAAAGATCCGGATAAAATTTTACGGCAAGAAATAGCAACAAGACGATCAAGGCAATGCGTCCGAAGAGGGGGTATTTTGAACCGCCAATGCTTCTCCAGAGCAGCCGATACAGTGGACGCCAAAGTATCTCAAATAGGCGAAGGAGAGATTTTTCTCGTGACATGAAATTGAGTTATTACTTTTTACGGTTGTAGTTTTTTCAGGTCTTTGTCAGTCCACACTGCTCGACGCCGAGTGGCATTTGAGCCCCGAGGAGCTTTCCGCGGCTCAAACATGCTCTCAAGCTCCACATTGGTCGAAGTCGAGAGACGAACTCGTGACACGGCGAGTGCTCCAATAAGCAGGGCATCGACGATATCCTGAGGCATGCGCGCGACGGGGGATTTTACACCATACATGGGTAGTTGGCTAAGCTGGGAGCCAAAGATTCTCTCAACCGCCTCGCTGGCCCAGGCCTTCACTTCCTTCCTTGGTAATTGCTTACCGCTCATTCCCAATAACTCCGCCTGCACCGTTCGTGGATTAATTCGGCCGGGCACACTCAAACGCTGCTCTCGTGCGACCGCTTCAAAAATGCTTCGCACACGCTCAACTTTCATCGAACTATTTGGGTTAAGCACCAGAGGAGCCGCACCCTCACAAATGAGTATATCGCCGGCTGACAAAGAAAAGTGCTTCAGAGTGCGAACTATTTCGTTTTGAAGAAAAGAGAGCCTTCGCGACATACTCTCTTCTGGACCTGGAGGTGAGATTACGCCAACGGCAAGAGGACGATCATCATGTAAGCAAAAAAGCGCCCAGCCCGAGGCCGTAAGACTTGGATCGACGGCAAATAGAAGCTTCGCTCCTTTATGTCTCCTTACCGTCAACGATCCAGAATTCCTTACCAATCTCGCCATCCTAAAAACGCTTTTCGTGTCAAGTTTTTTCTAGGTACCAGAAATCGATTTTTTTTAGCGCAAGTCGAAATCGAAATAAAAAAACTTTCCCTAATTAGACCGAGATACCGTTTAATCTAGTCTACGTAGGGGTAGTCTCATGGACAAGGAGAAAGCCGCTGCGGTATAATTTAATTGGCCTTTTCCTTCGGAGCGCGGTTTCCAGATTGAGGGAACCGATATTTTCAGAACGGTCGCCGCCGCTGGACCTGGACGTCAGGCCTCTATATGCGCAAGCATATATGTGGAAGTCGAGATTGGTCTATGTAGGCAGTAAACAGCTTACTGTGGCATCCAACCTATTTTAGGTCGGGTTCCGCTTTCTACTGAGCCGTGCTTCGGAAGGGCCATTTTATCTCAGCGCGTCTTGCGTCACACCTCCCCCTTGCCTCTCGCTCATTTCGAGCGAAACCGCGAAAACCCTAGTCAAAACATCAACAATAATCGCATCTTGTCGTTTCCCTAGGCTTATCCGCGATTTACCGCCATCTCTTGTCCGAAACTTGGCTAAATCTTGACACATTCCAAGGTTGATCGTTTACTTCCCCGGATGTTTTTTGCGCTTCGCTTTGAGTGTTTTTCTTCCTCTATCTGCCTGACGTCGAAGATGTTGTGAGTGTTTCTCTGATTCTTGCCGCGTATCAGTATACGGTAAGTCAGAGCCACTCTGTGCTGCTTCTTCTGGTAGCGAAGCGCTACGTGCGATAGAGATTTGTATACGGCCTCTTGTTTCTAAGTGGGCTGTTCAACGTAATGTGGGGTCGTCTTTCTCGAAAGGCACATTTTTATATGGCGAGTGAACTTATGGCGCAGGACTACAGTCCCACCCAAACTGTACAAGACTCAATTGACGGCGAGACCCTAGTTAAGCTTTATCGCCAAATGCTGTTAATGCGCCGCTTCGAAGAAGAAGCTGCCAAAGCCTACACTGAACGAAAAATCGGTGGCTTCCTTCACCTCTATATCGGTCAAGAAGCAGTCGGCACTGGCGTGATCAGCGCATGCATTCCAAAAGACTACATCATCACTTCCTACCGCGTGCACGCTCAGTATCTCGCTCGTGGTGGCACGGCGCGAGCTGGAATGGCGGAGCTTTTCGGAAAAGAAACTGGCTGCGCGAAAGGTCGCGGCGGTTCAATGCATTTCTTCGACAAAGAACATAATTTTCTTGGTGGTTGGGGAATCGTCGGACAGCATGTCCCGATTGCCGCGGGATGCGCGTTCGCGTCAAAGTATCGCAACGACGGCGCTGTCACCGTCTGCTTTCTCGGTGACGGTGCGGTAAGTATCGGTGCCTTCCACGAGGGAATGTGTCTTGCAGCACTGTGGCGACTACCAGTGGTCTTCGTCGTTGAAAATAACCAGTACGCCATGGGCACTCCGCTCTCCCGAACCATGGTCACCGAAGATGCTTCAATCCGAGCCCTTGGCTATCCCATGGCGCGTGCAACGGTTGAAGGCACGGACGTTGTTGAGGTTCACAAAGCGGCAAAGCATGCAATTGATCGCGCGAGAAACGAATCACTCCCCATGCTGCTTGAGTTTAAAACCTACCGCTACCGCGGACACTCAATGGCAGATCCAGCGAAATACCGCACAAAGGCGGAAGTCTCTGAATGGAAGAAGAAAGACCCGGTGATTGTCGCGAAAAATCGAATTGAGCGGGAGTATCCTGATTTGGTCTCTCAGTTCGCAACGATTAAAGACGAAGTGGAAGCTGAAGTTCAAGACGCGGTGAAGTTCGCCGACGAATCTCCTCATCCCGATCCGAAAGACGTTGGGCTCTACACCTATACTGGTGGCCCTTTTGCCTAGAATTCATTGATGCAACTTATTTGGAGAGCAGAGCTATGCGCCAGCTCAGTATTCGAGAAGCCCTAAACGAAGCCCTCGCTGAGGAAATGGAACTTGATGATCGCGTGTTCCTGATGGGGGAAGAAGTTGGCTATTACGATGGAGCCTATAAAGTCTCCCGTGGCTTGCTCGAACGCTTCGGTGAGCGTCGCGTGATTGACACACCAATCGCAGAGAGCGGCTTTGCCGGAGTCGGCGTTGGCGCCGCAATGGTCGGGCTACGCCCCGTGATAGAATTTATGACCTGGAACTTCTCTCTTTGTGCGATCGATAATGTTATCAACGCCGCTGCAAAGATCCACTACATGTCCGCCGGCGCATATGATTGCCCAATCGTGTTTCGCGGACCGGGTGGCTCTGTGCATCAACTCGCCGCTCAACACTCACAAAGTCTCGAAAGTTTCTACGCTCATGTACCGGGCTTGAAAGTGATCGTTCCCTCAAATCCTTACGATGCGAAGGGATTGCTCAAAACCGCAATTCGAGACCCAGATCCGGTTATCTTCATTGAGTCCGAAGCAATGTATGGCGTTCGCGGAGAGGTTCCCGAGGAAACCTACTTGATCCCTTTCGGTTCTTCCCAGAAGAAGCATTCGGGAGACGACGTGACCGTACTCTGCTGGTCAAAGACGGTGCCCTTGTGCATTGAAGCCGCTGAAGCCCTCGCTCAAAAAGGAATCGCGCTTGATGTCATTGATTTGCGCTCCATTCGGCCGCTTGACGAAGCAGCCATCATGGAATCGGTGAAGCGCACCAATCGAGTTATTATCGTCGAAGAAGCCTGGCCTATTGCAAGTGTTGGCTCTTGGCTCTCTTCGTGGATTATGGAAAACGCCTTTGACTACCTTGATGCCCCGGTAAAAGTTGTCTCAGGTCTTGACCATCCTTACCCCTACTCAAAGGTGCTGGAAGCCCACATGCGTCCCTCAACTGAGAGTATTATTGCCGATATCGAGCGTCTTGCCGCCTAACAAGGTAGCACCCAGGGTAAGCGCAGCGCAGCGAGGCTGATGCGCATAACATTTGGAGTCTCTACGCGATGATTTTAGAATTCGACGGCAAGAATCCAAATCTCGGTCAGGATGTCTTCCTCGCTCCTGACGCCTGGCTCATTGGTGATGTCACTCTAGGAGACAAGGTATCAATATTTTTTGGCGCCGTGCTACGAGGAGATCTCCTGGCAATCAACGTCGGCTCTGGAACAAACATTCAAGAACACTGCCTGCTCCATACCACCCATGGTCGCGCACCGACTATTGTCGGTGAAAATTGCACGGTTGGTCACAAGGCAATACTACACGGCTGTCGCGTCGGTGAGAGTTCACTGATTGGTATGGGAGCTACGGTGCTTGATGAGAGTGTGATTGGCCCCGAGAGTTTGGTGGGTGCTGGAAGTTTGGTGACCGAGGGGAAATCCTTCCCCCCTCGCAGCCTTATCTTGGGCTCACCTGCCAAAGTTATTCGCACACTCAGTGAGGAGGAGTGTAAACAAATAAAAAGCTCTTCAGCAGCCTACGTTCAAACAGGCAAGCAGTTTGCGAAACTTCTCGCCTAACCCGTATTACCCAGCGTAACTCAAACGCTCCCCGGCATTGGGGATGCTAAAACTCAAGTTCCGTCCGTCTTCAAGTGTAACTCCAAGGGTCACGGCAGTTCCATACGCCGCACCGGGAAGCTCAAAGCGATAGTGCGCTCTTTGACCATTCGCCTCATCCCCGGCAAAATGACCTTGCTCAATTTTCGAGGATTCCGTGACCGTCTCACCCTGATAGAGAGCTACATCTTCAATGCCTCCGGTGAAGCTTTGCGGAAGCAAGACGACGAGATTTCCATCAGCCTCAGAGATTGGCTTCCAGAGAAATCCTTCGCGCTCCTCATCGTTTGCACTGCGAAACACTGCCGCATCGCTACTCGCAGCATCAAGGCTTAGCTCCCGGTAGCTTGCTTCAACTCCTCCTGCTTGTATCCCTGCAAGAGTCGCTTCGGCAATTTTCAATGCATCAGATAAAAGCAAAAATCCAGAATCTGATTCGGAGCTGGCGAGTGAGTTTTGCTTCGTATCAAGCTGTGCGGCTCGAAATGACAATCCATTGACCCATTCCGCTTCCGCAGCTTCAAGCAAACCTCGCTTGACGAACTCCTGTAACGCGCTAACACTTGACTCCGCCATGGAAAGACCCTCGGTCTTTGCTTCAGCAACGAGTTGCTTAAACTGGGTCTCAAGCGCGGGATCTTTTTGGTAAAGCTGATAACTAATGATCTCTTGTTGCAGCTCGTCCTCGTAAATCAGCTCCCCCTCTCTACCAGCAAATACTTGTTTTAGCTTCTCTGCAAAGCCAAGCTTCGCTTGATTCGAGGTTTCCACAGTACTAGCTCCAGCGCTCTTCTCGCTGTCACTGGTAGGACTCACGTCCTGACTTTGTGTAGTATTGGCTTCGCTCTCTTTTACGCCAAACGTCTTTGCAAATAGTTCCGCCAAGATTCTCACCACTTCGACGAATGAGTCGCCCAGGTTTGAATTTGAAGCTTGGGGTCCAAAGAGTTGCTCTAGAACGATTGACTGAGTCTCAGCTTCAGAATTCGATATCGAGATCGTGGTGGAATTCGACTGCGGGACTCTTGCAGCATCGCTGAGTATTTTTTCTTCGCTTGAAGCTGAAACTCCAAGACTTGTTGAGGGTATTGCCTCTAGGCTCATGTCTATTCTCCTTGTTCAGGTCTTCCGCTTCGAACCCGTCGTAAATTCATCAGACTGAGAACTAATCGCGAATTCTGCCCCTTAGTTGCCTCAGAGAATCTACGCGCCACAGCCGACGGGCTAAGTAGCCGAAGAAAATCGAAATACTCCCGACTTGATTCTGCGCAAAATTACTGTAATTCTAGGCAAATCTTCATTTCGTTTTTCGGAGTTCAGAGCGAAGATGAAAGCCGCCGTACTAAAGAGATTCGCCCATCCTGTCCCCTCAGCGCTGCTTCACTCAGCAAGCGGCAGTTTCTCGCTTTCCATGCTTTTCTCGAGCGGCGCAGGTATCCTTTTCATTTTTCTCTTCTACAACCTTAGCAGCTACCTTGGAGCCACTGCTGCGGTTCGGGAAGCAAACAGGCTAGCGGCCCGCTGCGTTACTCCGAGTGATCCCGAATGCGTCGATGTAGATGCAACGACGACACCGGAACCACAACGGGAGTGGTTTGGGCGAGTGCCTAATCCTGATGGGGAAGAAGTAAGCGTGACCCTTACTGAGTATGAATACTCTTTGGCACTTCTCACTGACACCTGGGCGATAAACTTTCAAAGCGTTGACGTCCCTCTTTCAAATCGCTCGTTTACTATTGAGAGTGCGCTTGTTCCCTTTTCTGAATATGCGGTCTTCAGCCTACCGCCGACACAAACTGAAGTTATCGCAAGCTTGCAAGGCCCTCCTCAATTCGCCCCGTTGAGCACCTTCCCCCTTGCCACTCGTGATGAATCGCTCCTTCCAGCAGATTGGCTGACCACTCAGCCAAATGGATATCAACCATTGGTATCCTTAGCGAGCAATCAGCGAATCGAACCCGGCCAGCAGATAACGCTACAACATACCTTTACTGTCCCATTACTCCCTGCAACCGCATCGGATTCTCGAGCAACTTGTACTGACACGAATGGACTGCCTTGTGACAATGCGACTCCGGCTGGTGCTGAGAGCGATGCTGAATCCTGGAGAACCCATGCCTTTATCGCCTTGAAACTCTTCTCCCAGGTGCAATCTCTGGGTAGTAGTTCGGTAGTAAAATGGGGACAAGTTCCACAAGGGCCAGGCTTGTATCTCGACATTCGCTCCTCAGAGGGCAGTCAAAGGATTTGTCTCGGGGGACGAGAGTACTCAAACGCCATTGGCCCGACTCCACAGGGGCATAACCTCTGGCTCCGCGGCCCCGCAGGGGCGATTGGTGGCACCGAGGCGGTCTGTCCTGGAGGCGATGTGGCACATGACCAGTTACGAGTACCTCGCGGCGCAACGGTTACCGTAACGGCGTATTTGAAAGTACGCAGTGATTCCGAACCTGCGAGCGCGAACGTGCAACTTGCGTATTTCTACGACCAGTATACGGAACTTCCCAGCGAATCCATCAAATGCGAGGCACAACATTATTTTCTTTCTCCCGCTGATGCTCCTTGCGAACTCCCTCCAACCTGTCTGCCCGCAAGCGTTCGGGCAGAAGACTACACCTTGAGCTGTGATAAAAAGGAAGTTGAAACGACTATTTCCTGTGAGGAAGCAATCGCAGGAAAACAAAACTTTCAGGAGAATCGAATCCTCATCCCCGAATGTCATTCCACGGCAAGCATTCCAAATCTGAAGACGCTCACAGAGCTACTCCCGCAAGGACATCAAGTATGCTCGGCTCTCCCCGAGAGAAGCGGAACTGGTGAATTCGAGGTCGGCAGTGCCCCGGCGAGCTGCTTAACCGCTCGTCTGCAGCAGAAACCTGTAGTCTGTGAGGAACTGCTGCGAAATTCTCAGCTCGCGGAAGCTCGTTCCTGTGCTGCCTTAGAACACGAACTTGAAACACTGCGGCAAGAAACGGCTGCTGCGAATGCCTCCTCTCCAAAGGGCAATCGCGCTTTTTCAGCAGAACCAAATATTGTGGAAATCTCAACGGTGCCTGCGGGTAGTGAGTTTGCTTGGTTACCGCTTGATAGCGCTGGCCTACCCTTGCCTCCTTCGGATTATGCAGTTCGTAGCCAGCGCGTGGAGCTTCCGCAAGAGAATCCACGTTTCTTGAAAGCAAATCAGCAGCGTTCGGCTCCTCCCCTCGCGACACTCGCTGATTCACTCATCGCGGCAAGCAAACTTCCTCGCTCAGCTCCCGGCTGGCCACAGTACGTCGCTGAGATTGAACGCTATGCCTCATTTGAAGCAGTTGAGAGCGCAAAATACTTCGTCAAAGAGGGGTACCCCTTTGTTGAGCCAGTCCCTGAGATTTACTTTGGCTCGCATGATGCAAGTCAGGGATGGGATTTTAATCGGGACTGTAGCAGAGATGCGCAATGCAATACTCCGTATCAGTTTTTTGAATCTGAGGAGGCAATGTTGCGTAGCTACGCAGCACGATACCTGCCTGAGGCAGGTGATCCAGAATACCCTGTAATAGCTAAATCTGAAGCTCGACATGTGGTCCACCTGGGTCGAATGAGTCGGAGT
>CAYGNZ010000072.1:0-11242 GCA_964351345.1 uncultured Bdellovibrionales bacterium
CAGTGGGGTCTATCTCGCGCTGCGCAAGCAAAGGCAAAGTGAGTCGCTCCGTGGTGACCTTGCCTTACTCTCCTTGGCAATGTCTGCGGCGATGCTCGTCTGTTACCTCGTGGTTACTAATGTTCCATTCGAAATGTGGAATTTTCAGGAAGATTCGAGAAACTACTACTTTCTTGCAATCTGGTATGCCTCGCTCGTAATCCCGTTTTTCCTCGCAGGCTTGATAGTCGCAAAGCTCCTGAGTGCCTATGCAAAGCATAGCGACAAACTCTACGGAGTGGATCTAATCGGTGCTGCCGCGGGCTCACTGCTGCTTATTCCTCTTATTCCGCAAGTAGGTGGTGAAGGTACCGTTGCCGCAGCAGCCGTCCTTGCCGCCGTTGCTGGACTTGCCTACGCGCCACCGCAGCGTCGTGTGCTTCGTGCAACGTTAGGATTGGCAGTAATAGCCTTGGCGATACTCGTGCCGAAAGCTCAAGAAGTGCTTCCGCTAAAAGTGCACACTACGAAGAGACGTTTTAACACTGCCGCGCGATACCATCACATCTATGATACTCGATGGAGCACACTTTCAAGAGTCGATATCGCCTACCATCGAAAAGACATCCTCGATATTTGGATTGATGGCGGCACGAATGAATCAGCTATTTTAAAGTGGACGGGAAACCTTGCTGAAACCAAACCCCTGCGATTTTCCACAATCGGCACTTCCTATGCGCTAAAACAAGGAAAAGATCCTCGGGTGATGATTATTGGTCCTGCCGGGGGGAAAGAAGTTCTCTTCGCGCTCTCCCACGGAGCTTCTCACGTTGACGCCGTTGAGATGGACCCTTCGATTGTGCAGCTCGTGAATGAGGAGCGATATGAAACGTATATGGGAGGACTCTATCAGCACGAAAAGGTAAGTCTGCACAACGACGAGGGCCGTAGTTTTTTACGACGCCAGCCAAAAGAGTCCTACGACGTCATTCAGTCGGTAAATAACTACACTCCGGTTGCAATGAATGCAGGCGCACTCAATCTCTCTGCCGCATTTCTCATGACCAAAGAGGCAGTGAATGATTACCTCGATCACCTCACGCCAAACGGTGTCCTCGCACTTCACCGTGGGGCTGCACTTCGAATCTTAATTACCATGCTCGAAGTGCTCCATGAGCGTGGAGTTGAAAATCCACAAGATCACATTCTCATCAGCTCAGGAGAGGTGCCGTATTTTGATGGTATCTATCTGAAAAAATCTCCCTGGACCGAGGAAGAGATCGCAAGAGTTACTGAGTATCTTACGGGCCGTCCCTTGCAAGAAGGACGAATGTATTTGTGGAACCCGATTCAAGTTCAGGACTCCGATCCACTGTATGCCAAGGTCGCTCAGACTTCCCCTGATAACCTAGCGCAGTACTACCAAAGTTTTGGTGTTCGCCTGAGCCCACCAACTGATGATCGACCATTTATCGAGCACTTTTTGCTATTTGGGAAGCAGGAGCTTGCACCGGAACTTCCTGCAGAGTTTCGTTTTCGTGAATCGCAAAAGTGGCGCGGAATGATTCCTCGCGGAGAATTTCCATATCTCGCAATTCTTGCCGAATCAGCGCTCCTTTCGTTGGTATTTGTCGCAGTTCCTTTGCTGCTCTTTGCTCGCAAATCCGTCGCACAGCCGGGCTTTCGTGGGCTTCTCGCCTACTTTGCAGCACTCGGATTTGGTTTCATCGTGATTGAAATCTGCTTAATGAAAAAATACGTCTTGTTTCTGGGCAACCCTGCCTACTCCATCACCACCGTACTTGTGGTGCTACTTTGTGGGGCAGGAATCGGTAGCATGCTCAGTGGAAAGATTTTCCCCAAGAAGGCAACCACTGCACTGACCTGTGTGGTACCGCTTGTCGCGGTCGCTGCCTTGGTTGAAGCATATATTTCTCCCTTAGTGTTTGAGAAATACCTCTTACTCGAATTTCCTTACCGCGTGCTTATTGCTTCAGGTTTGTTGTTGCCTCTTGGCGTGATCATGGGAACCCCGTTTCCTATCGGATTACGACTGATTCGTCAGACAAGCCAAAACGAAGAGCAGCTCCGCAAAGCAACTGCTTGGGCTTGGGGAATGAACGGTTACTTTACTGTCATTGGTTCAGCTTCCACGGTTTTCATTGCGGTGTTCGCCGGCTTTACCGCGGCGCTTCTTACGGCAATCTCGGCTTATTTGCTGGGGATGATAGCCTTACGATTTTCGCTTCGCGCGCAGTAGCAACAGGTGTGTATCGATAGGGCGGAGAGCTGGAAACCCTCGGCGAATTTGTGCTATAGAGCCTCGTAGTGCTTAATAAAATTTTTCACGAGAATCACCATGCTTCACCGTCCTCTATTTCATTCTTACGTGTTGTTCTCTTACCAAATACTCTTCTTCCTTTTCTGTGCGGTACCCACGGCTTTCGCTCAGGAGGAAACTCCCACAGAGACCCCCGAGGAGATGCCAACCGAAGAAATGGAAGTGCTTGAGCTTCCTGAACCGGTTATCGGCGACCTTAATGGGGATGGTGTCGTACAGACGGATGCCTTCGGTGATAGCATTACTCGCGGCGTGGGTGACTTTGTCTCTGTGGGTGAAGAGGTCGAGTCCGTTGGAGTACCTTCGGGGGAAGCCGGTTACCCTCTGCGTATCGAACTACTCTTGGGAATTCCTGTTTCGAATCTTGGAATTCCAGGGGAACGACTGGCCACTCGTGGCTTGGTGCGATTTGCAGAAAGCCAACCAGATCGACGACCCGATGTGGTCATTATCTCCGGTGGCTCCAATGATGCAATTGACCAAGTTCCGGCGACTGATTACCAACGCTCGGTGCAAACGATGATTAATATCGCTCGCGCAACGGGAACGCTTCCGGTGCTTGCGGGAGTTCCCGAGACCTGTTGTGAACACTCTGGACTAAATGCTTTTATTCGGCCCTACAACTCAGTCTTACGAACATTGGCCGCGGTAAACGAAATACCTTTTGCTGATATTGAACGTGGCTATTTGAATACCTGCGGCGGAGATTCAGATTGCTTCTTGCTTAATCGACCCGAGGGACTACACCCCAATGAGACCGGGTATGACGTGAGTGCAGAAGTGATTCTAGCCAGCCTGCTTGGTATCGATATTTTTGCGCCTGATGGACCAGATCTTCTCGCACAAGCGCTCGGGCTTCCTGCGGGAAGTGTTCAGACAGTTCCTGATCCTGCTCCGGTAACACCCGAGAGCTAGATGAGCAGAGTGCCGCGTATTCTTGGCCTCCTTCTGCTGACTCTCTCCTCGGCCTGCTCTCCACTCTACGTGCTCCGTGCGGGATGGGAAGAAGCCGGGATTCTTTGGCGGAAAGAGGATATCGCTTCACTCGTTGCCGATCCTAACACTGACCCCGAACTTGCTCGAAAGCTCACCCTAGTGCTTGAGGCGCGGAAGTTTGCGGTCTCGCTTGGATTAAACGTCGGCGGAAGTTATCGGGAGTATTCCGAGATCGACCGAGAGGTGCTGGTTTGGGTGCTCAGTGCCAGCCCGAAACTCCAACTTGGTTACTACACCTGGTGGTTTCCGATTGTGGGCAGTGTTCCCTACAAAGGATTCTTTGAGAAAGAAGATGGGATTGAGCTCGCCAAAGAGCTGACAGACGAAGGATACGATATCTTTCTTCGACCCAGTCCTGCATTTAGCACACTCGGCTGGTTTGATGACCCACTTCTCTCAACGCTTCTCGCTGCGGATGACATTGCTCTGGTCAACACCGTTATCCATGAACTGCTGCACAACACGGTTTGGATAAAAAACCATGTCGCGTTTAACGAAACCCTCGCAAACGCTTTTGGCGCAGTAGCCGCAATACAGTTCTTTGAACAACGGGACGGCCAAGAAAGTCCTACGGCAATCGCTGCAAGAGATCGTTGGCATGATGAACTTGTCTATGCTCGATTTATCAAGAGTGCCCGGGGAGAACTCGAAACCTTTTACCAAGAACTCTCCTCTGCAAATCCGCCACAATCAATGGAAACCCGCCTTGCCTTACGTGACGAAGAATTTACCTCGCTCCAAGCAAAATGGAAGGAGGTAGAGAAGAGTCTGAAAACGAATCGATATCAAAACGCAACTTCGAGGATGAATAACGCCGTACTTCTTGCTCAGACGGTGTACCTTGATCGGCTTTGGCTTTTTGATCAGCTCCTACAAAAACTACACTACTCCTTGCCCGCCTACACAAAAGCTATCGACCAGATTAGGACCGAATCCGAAGAGGCCGAGCAAGACCCCTTTGAGCTTTTACACAAGCATCTAAGCCCTGCTGAGACAGAAGATCTTGCGAAAAACGACCTTTCTCGTTAAGAATTTAGATCTCGATTCTATAAATTGAATTTTCTGTCCTGACGCTAAACATGTTTCGATTCTCGAACCTTCACCTTTTACTACCAGGTCTCCTACTGTTGCTTGCTTGTGAGGGAGCACCACAGAGAACTATTATCGAGTGTGGCGGACCTGCGAAATTTGCCTGCCCTTCAGGAATGTTTTGCGATCTCGGAAAAGACTGCGGAGGCTTTGATGCGGTAGGGTTTTGTCGGCCACAGCCTAAGAACTGTCCTTTGGAAGACTCCCCTGTGTGTGGCTGCAACAAGCAGACCTTCGCAAGCGCGTGTTACTGTCACGCCAGTGGCGTTACGATTCACTACGAAGGTGAATGTATTAAACCTGTGGTAAAAGAGAAAAAGGTCGGCAAACACTTTGATTTTCCAGATACCGGTAGTGTGGAGGCGGGCGACGTTGAAAGCGCAGGAGATGTGATTAAAGATTACCAAACGCCTGAAATAGAGTGAACGGAACTGCTCGCATCTTAGACGAACAGATAAAATAGCACGCCACACGGAACGCTTATGAACATCGCTATACTTCTTATTGTGGGTTTCATCGCTATCGCTTTTTTCGTTGATGCGTACCGACAGAGTTCTCGTAAAAAAAAGCATGCTTCTGAGTCCAAGCTTCCGGAAAGGATTCTTACTGCCGACGAAAGCGGGCCAACTGAAACCGGTCGGTTTCGAGTGCAGCAGGCGCTGGGAAGTGTCGGGACCTTGAGCGAGAGCCCGGGCGAAAAGAAACCGCCAATCGCTACGGATGATGAAGACGCGCCGCTCCCCGACCCTTTCGATGGCAATGAGTCAGACAAAAACGAGAGCTAGTTCGTTCCCCTCGTCGTGAGGGGGTAATTCATCACCAAACTACCATCACTGCTTGTTATTCTGGCTCCGCTATGTGACCTTATCTCTGCTGGTTTCTACGTAGAAACCAGCAGATACTCACCTTCATTTCTCGACTAGCTAGTGCCCATTAAACAACTACATTTTGCAGCAAAGAGTTCCACAAGTGATGCTAAAATCAGCCCTGGTTTGGTGGTCGCCTATGAACACCATGCAAAAGTAAATGTGGGTATCACGATAGCCGAGAAAGGTGGGAAGTGGCGTGTACTCAATCCACAGTGCGCAGAATTACTACTGCCCGTCGCGCGGCTCTCTCTGCTTCCACAGCCCGCCTCTGAATCCCTTCAGTCAACAAGCCAGCGTGGTGAGTACCTAGAGGAGCTTTGGAGCAAGGCATCTTCAGTCGCACAAACCCTCGAGCTTGAAGATGCCTGGACGCTGCTTCGAGAAGACACAAAGCAACTCTCCGTCCAGGATATCACCACAGCTCTCTGTGACGATGACACCAATACCAATCAACTGGCTGTGCGAATTTGTCTTGATGATGACGCAGTCTTTTTTAAAAGAAAAAAACAAGGTTACGAAACTCGCGCACCCGAAGTTGTTGAAGAGCTGAAAGTAAAAGCTAAGGTCGAACGAGAGAAAAAGGAAAGAAGAGAACGCCTCTACGAAGAATGTATCGCCAGATTGCGCAATTCTTCCGCACCCTTGCCTCAGGATATTGAACTACTGGAAAAAGCCAGCGTGTTTGGCAACGCAGCGAGTGAAAGCAAGGAGCTGCGTGAAATTATCGAGCGAATTGTTCAAAAAGCAGACCTAGGAGCCGGACGACGGCTTGAAGAGAAGGCATTTCAGTTGCTCGTTCGCATGAACTACTATTCGGTCGACGAGAATCTGTTGCCGAGAAAGCTCGGACGCCCAACCACCTTCACCGAGGAAGAAAAGAAACATGCAGCAGAGCTTGCCGCAGCGGCATCGACAAAAGAGGCAGGCGAGCGCCTCGACTTGCGTTCCGTTCTCACGATTACCATTGATGGGGAAGAGACCAAGGATTTCGATGATGCCCTAAGCGTCGAACGAAAAGATGCTGGCTACCAGCTCGGAATACACATTTCCGATGTGGCAAGTATTCTACCCGAAGATTCAATTGTTTCGGCTGCGGGGATTCGTCGAGGGACCTCGATCTATTGTCCCGATGAACAGTTTCCGATGCTGCCCGAGGAACTCTCCGAGGGTGCCCTCTCATTGAAAGAACACCAAGACCGTCTTGCACTCTCTTTACTGATTGAACTTGATCACGAGTACAATATCGTTGATAGATCACTTCAGGCCACGAGAATTAACGTCGACCATCGACTCACCTACGACATTGCCGATGCAATACTCTACGGTGAGCAAACCGTTGAGGAGTCCCTGCATGATGCTCTTAGCGCTCTCTGGGATGTTGCAGGAAGCTCCGAAGTACGGCGAGTCCATAATGGCGCCTTGCAGCTCAATCGCAGGGAGCAAACCCCGGTCGTAAGCGAGTCAGGTGTGGTGTCGCTTATCGATGCAAACGAGGACAAACCGAGCCGGAAGTTAGTAAGTGAGTTGATGATTCTGGCCAATGAAACTGCGGCACTGTATGGGAAGAAGCACCAGCTCCCTTTAATTTATCGCTCTCAAGAGGCACCGGATCAGGATCCTGATGAAGCGACGGCACATATTCCCGATGGCCCAGGGCGAGAGTATCATAAGCGAAGTGTACTGAAGCGCTCGATTGTTTCCTACCAAGCCGCATCGCATGCCGGACTAGGACTTGATGCCTATTCGCAAATGACCTCACCAATTCGTCGTGCAGGTGACTTGATCAACCAACGCCAACTCCTCCATCACCTCTCTACGGGAGAGGCGAAGTATCAACCAAAACAGCTCATGGAAATTCTCGGCGACATCGAGGGAGGCCTGGAGGAAGCAAGTAAGATTCAACGCGGTCGAACAAGGTATTGGCTGCTGAAGTATCTTGCTCAAGAAAAAATTAAAGAGATTTCAGCAGTGGTGGTTAAAATCGACGGTCCAAAACCACTTGCTGAACTTGAGGGCTTATTCATGATTTACCCGTTTCACTCCAAACAAAAACGGCAAAAATCCGAAGCCCGCTCAAGACACGAGATCGGAGATGCGATTCGCCTTCGAGTGGATAGCCTTAATCCGCGATCAGATACCCTTGTGCTTCGTGAGGTATAGCCCATGCCACCACGTCGTGAATTTCTCGGACACGATACATCCTTCCTAGCACAACTTGCCCAGCACCTTGTGACGCAAAGCCGATCTGCTGACTACATTGACCTCTCACACCTCACCCTCGTGCTCCCTGCAGCGAGAAATGAACGACGGACTATCGAAATCCTTACGGAGGCGGCAGTGGCCTCTGGAAATGCCATCTCTCCGCCCCGCACCTGCACGGTAGGAGCTTTGCCTGAACTACTGTATACACCCCGAGGGCAACTCGCCTCGATAAGTGATAGGCGACTTGCCTGGATTACTGCGCTTCAAGAACTGCCCGCGACACGGCTCTCACTACTCGCTCCACAGCTTGAACAGCGACAAGACATTTCTAGCATTGCGCCACTTGCGGCAACGCTCCAGAGACTCTGGATCGCAGAACTGAGCCCCTTCCTACTTCAATTTTCAGACGTTGCTTCCAGCTGCCGAGAACATATTTCTGAGTTCGAAGCCTCACGTTGGGAGCTGATGCAAGAGGTATTTCAGGGATATCTTGAGATACTTTCCCGCGCCGAGCGCTGCGACAGAGACTACGAGCGACTACTTGCTTTGAAAGAATCCCGTTCTGCTCATGAAGGGAAAATTATCCTCGCTGCCTGTGCAGACCTAAAACCCGTCACCATCGAGTTACTTGATTCTGTACTCTCCGAGATTGAGGTGCTGATCAACGCAGAGGAACAACATTCCGATGGGTTTGACGAATGGGGTCAGTTACACACTTCGTATTGGAATTCAATCGAAATCAAACTGCCAAGCGAAGCGGTCCAAGTGGCAGATGGCCCCAGTGAACAAGCAGGCATCGCTGCGGAGCAACTGCGCAATGTCGGTGAAGAGCTGTCTGTTGAAGATATTACTCTCTGCTGTTTAGATCCAAAGCTCAAACCCTTCCTCGAAGAACGAATTGAGGCTGAAGGTTTCTCCTTACGAGAGGCGCAAGGAGAAGCCATTCTCGAATCCTCGCCAGTGGCCTTGCTACGAGCAACGCGCAATTACTTGGAAGACTCAAGTTATCGAAATTTTGCCGAACTGCTTCGACATCCCGATCTCGGCGCGCTTGAAGTTTGCCAAGAACCCGGCGCAAGCATACATGACTGTTTGGCACTCCTCGATCAACATCAAGCGCAGTACCTTCAGATATCGCAAGATCGCCCCTTCCAGGGTGCACACGCAGCAACACTGAACGCTCTCTTGTCTCTGGTTAATGAGTTCATTGCTGAATTTCGAGGTGCAGCACGAGCTTTACCTCAATGGGAGCTACCGTTACTCAACCTTCTCCAACGTTGCTACGGGAGGCGCAATATCCCTCATTCCGTCCATGAGGCATATTTGCGGGTATGTGAGGCAATAGCCGAAGCAATTGGATCTGCCTCCTTCGGTAGCGCTACCGCCGGGGAAGCATTCTACCTCCTCTTTGAACATCTTAGCGCGATACGATTGCCACCCTCGGCGATAGAGCAGGAAATAGAATTGCTTGGTTGGCTTGAACTTCCTCTTGATGACAGTGATTTCTTACTCATCGCAGGAGTAAACGAGGGCTTTGTTCCGGAATCAATCACGGGCGACATGTTTCTTCCCAATCGTCTGCGAAACCTGCTTAAGATTACCACTGATGAAACGAGGCTCGCCCGTGACAGCTATATCGCTTCCGTGCTCGCACATTCGCCGGGTCGCACAGTCTTTCTCACTGCTCGTCGGGACGCCTCAGGAGAATCACTGCTTCCAAGCAGAATTCTCTTGCGAGATAAGCAGCAGCTTCCTTCGCGGTTACTTGCGGCATTTAGAAACGATACCGCTCCCTACCAACTACTTCCTGGCACTACAAACTACGGTAGTACTGATTCAAATATCGCAAAAACAATTGAACTCACCAAAGTCATCCCCGAGGCAGTCAGCGTCACCGCTTTTCGTGATTACATTGAGTGCCCATTTCGCTTTTATCTCAAGCACGTATTGCGACTAGAAAGCGTTTCAGATGACATCCACGAACTTGAACCTCAAGAGTTTGGCAATGTGATGCACAAGATTCTTGCCCGCTTGGCTCAGAGCGCAAGTGAGGAAATCTTGAAAGATGAGGACGCTTGTTTTGCTACCTTGCGCAAGTTTCTCCATGAGCACCGCCGAAAAGAATACGGCGATTACGTTCTTCCAGCCGTCCGTGTTCAGTTTCAACAAATGGAGCTACGCTTAAAAGACTTCTCCAGGTGGCAGGCAGCACACAGTAGCGCTGGATGGAGTATTCACAAAACGGAATTTCCATTGTCATCTGATTCCTCCATCTTAGAGCTAGGCAAAGAGCACGGCGTTTTACGGGTTAAGGGCCGAATCGATCGACTCGACTATCACGCTGCATCCGGCCGCTGGATGATTATTGATTACAAAACTTCCGAAAAATCTTTAGAACCGAAGTCCGTCCGAAAAAAAAGCGACGGCACTTGGAGCGATGTTCAGCTGCCGCTATATGAGTATTTTGTCCGCAAGGAATTAGCTACCTCAGAGCAAATTGTTCTCTGCTATTTGAATCTGAGTGCCAGCTCAACCGAGGCTCATTTTGCTGACTGGGATGCAGAAATATTAGCTGAAGGAGTTGAGGTTGCTCGGGAGGCCGCTCGAGCGATAAAGCAAGGCAGCTTTCTGCCCGCAAGTGAGTCGACTAAATTCCCTAGTGATTTTGATATTATTCTTGATGAGCGAGAGAGCTTGAGTACTCCAGCGAGGTTCCGATGAGCCAGGACGAGACTCTTCCCTTCCCCCCTCGACTTGTTCGAGCAAGCGCTGGCACTGGTAAGACCTTCCAGCTCACCACGCGCCTTATTTCTCTTATTCTCGCGGGAGAACAACCCGACCGAATTCTTGCAACGACGTTTACGAGGAAGGCTGCCGCGGAAATTAGAGAACGAGTTTTTTGCCGGATTGCTGATGCCGCGCAGGACGAGTTCAACGCGAGGGAGCTTTCTCAACAAATTGGAACCAAATCGTATTCAAGCTCCGAGTTCCTTCATACCTTGCATGCGCTCGCTCAAAAGCAGCACAAACTCTTAATCTGTACACTCGATAGCTTCTTTGTCCAAATCGCCAAACGCTTTGCCTTGGAACTTGAGCTCCCTCTTGAATGGGATTTGCTTGATGAAAGTGCTGAGCGGGATTTCAATGAGGAAACTGTTCGGCGAGTAATCGCGAGTGACAGAGAGAGAATCCCTGTACTCCTTCAACTCTTCGCCACTCGCAGTTTCGCCAAGTCCATCTACCAAACCTTTGATGAAGATTTGCACAAGCATGTTCCCCTCTACCGAGAGACAAGCATCAAAAACTGGAATTGGCTTAAACCACCAAGTCGCCTGTCGACCAACGCGTTGCTCGCAGCCCTTGACGCTCTTGAATCAGATCAAGATTTACCACTCACTAAGGCGGGTAAAGTTGATGCTCGTTGGAAAAAAGCTGTTCGCAGTGCAGTTACTTTGGTGCAAGACGCCGCTTGGGACGAGTTTTTCAAGCAAGGCCTGCAAAAGAATATTCTCAATGGCACGAACTCTTTTCACAAAACAGAGATTCCAGAAGCTCTTCAGCGTAAACTTCAACCACTAATCCAACACGCCGCATCCCATCTGTTGCGAGACGTTCGCCGCAGAACCACCGCGAGTTACCGTCTCTTTAAATATCTGGACCACTCGTCTCGTTCACTAAAAGCAGAGCGAGGCTATTTTGCCTTTGGGGATATCACGAGCACCGTCGCAGAGAAGCTGACTGAAATTGAGTCTGAACACATCTATTA
>CAYGNZ010000073.1:0-1952 GCA_964351345.1 uncultured Bdellovibrionales bacterium
GATCTAAGAAGATCGCCTCATCATAGCCCCCGAGTAGTGCCTCTGTCTTTGCAAACGCGGTATTTACGTAAATACCATTTGGCTTGATGCGAGCAGGTATTGAATTATCCCCGCTCCTTACAAAACTAGATACTTTGCAGCGCATTCCGCCCGTAGGAACGTAATCGCCAAGCGGATAAAGGAAAATTGTTAAAGAATCTTTGTAGTCGATAAATTTAGGCGTTACTCGATTCTCATCACTAAAATTCGTAACCCGAACGTAACAATCCTGCTTTATGTTGTTTGCTTTCAACAGCTGCCGAAGCACGCCGAGAAATTTTGGATAATCGTAGGTGTCGAGGAAGTTACTGTAGCGCATCATCTTACAGCCAAGTCGAAACCGCTTGTAGTGCGCCTCGGGGCGGAAAAGATAAAGAGCATCGGTCTTTTCGTTGTAGTGAGCGCGAATGCCGGTAAAGACTCCCAAGCCATAAAGGAAGGCAGTATTAGACACAGAAATTGTCGCGTCCTTAAACTCGACAATTTCGCCTCGGAAAAAAACTTTTAACTCTTCGTGATTAAACATGGCTCCCCTAAAAAGATAGGGAAGGAGTGTAGCTATTTTTGAAAAGGCAAGCAAGCTCCGCAGTTAGCGGCTTGCAAACGCTATTTCCTGGGGTTACTACTAGTAGAACTCTAGTCAAACTGCTGAGACGGCTCTACCCTCCTACGATTGGTAACCCGTCGTCGAGCTCACTTCCGGGACCATTTACCCATGCCACTTCATAAACACTGGACCATCCTTTGCGCTTCGTTTTTTCTCTTCCTCTCTCCTCTCCTCGGACCACTCGTGCTCGAGGCTGCGGCGCAAGAGGAGACTGAAATTTACGATCCAATAGAACCCTTTAATCGCGGCGTCTTTTGGTTCAATGACACGGTTGATGTCTACGCGCTTGAACCAATTGCTCGTGGCTATGACTACGTGGTTCCAAACGCTGTTCAACGAAGCGTGGAGAACTTCTTTAACAATCTAAAGTTCCCCGTCCGCTTAGTGAGCGATCTCTTCCAAGGCAAGTTTGAGCAAATGGGAGATCATACGTCTCGCTTTATTTTGAATACGACGTTCGGCGTCGCCGGGCTTTTTGACGCTGCCGAGCAATTTGGCATTGAAGCGCACCATGAAGACATCGGCACAATGCTTGGCTATCATGGGGTCGGACCCGGTCCCTACATCGTCCTACCTTTTCTCGGCCCCTCAAACGCGCGCGATGCCTTTGGTAAGGTGATAGAAACAGCGCTAGATCCGATTTACTATTTGGAGCCGATGGGTGTCTACAAGGACGATGCGACTAATATCGGTGCCGGACTACTTGCTGCCGATGTGGTCAATACCCGCTCACGATTGCTTGACGCGGTTGAGTCAGCGAAGGAGGCCTCGCTTGATTACTATCTGTTTGTCAGAAAAGCCTATTATCAGATTCGTTACGAGCAAATTTACGACGAAGCCGCTGGCGAAACAGATGACTTTGAGGATGAATTTGAGGAGGAGCTCGATGACGAGCTTCAAGGGGACTACAAGGAAGAGCTGGAAAAAGAGCTGCAAAACGAGCTCGATGGAGAGCCTCAAGCGCGCTAAGGGCTCGTCGTCTCTCTCCGCCTAACAAGGTTTCGCTCCTCGATAAGCTGTGGTATCTCTGCCTGCGGTTTTTGCGCACTTGCTCAGCAGTAACCCTCGGCTCGTTCCAACCCGCGCATGCACCCGCAGGTGGTTAGGACGGCGCACCCAGTTCAATAACTAGAACCAGGACATAATGGCATTGCCAGCAATAGCGGAGAGGACTCCGCCAGCACTTTAAGAAATATGGGAAAGTATCAGAACAACGCTACCTTACTAGAACGAACCTTACTCAACGATGAATTGATGGTCCTGAGAGTCGCTCTGGATGAGCCTTCAGACATCTACAGCTTCGCTC
>CAYGNZ010000073.1:1962-11237 GCA_964351345.1 uncultured Bdellovibrionales bacterium
AAGTTGCCTTAATCGATGACTCTCCGGGTTCCCTCTCGACTTCCGATAAGTTAGTCCGTCGACAATTTTCAATTGCATCCGCCAGTGGTGACACCTCGGGTTTAGAGTTTTACATCGTACTGGTTCCTGAAGGATTCCTCACTCCAAAGCTTTGGCAACTACAGGTCGGTGACAAGCTCTGGCTCAACCCCAAACCAAAAGGAAAATTCACCCTCGACTCCGCACCGCATGGCAAAGATTTGGTGATGATTGCAACCGGCACTGGATTAGCGCCGTTTGTTTCAATGCTTCGCACATTTCGCAAGAATCCCAATTGGGACACCTTCACAATTATCCACGGTGCTCGCTTGCAAAAAGACCTCGGCTACCGAGAAGAGCTCGAAAAGCTGCACCAGGAAGACGAGAGATTTTTCTATATTTCAACTCTCACTCGCGAACCTGTGGACTCCGATTGGGCTGGTCACCGAGGCCGAGTCGGCACGGTAATAGAGGATGGAACCTATGAGTCAGTGGTGGGTAAACCATTTACGCCTGAGAATATTCAGGTCTTTCTTTGTGGCAATCCGGACATGATTGACCAGATCCAAGAAAGCCTAGAAAAGCGGGGATTTCAGCTACATAAAAAGAAAAATCCCGGCAATATCCATGTGGAGCGATATTGGTAGTCAGTTTTTGACACCAAAATACTTATAATTCTTGCATCCTTGTCAGCTTTCTCTTTATCTAAATAGTTTAGGGCAGTTATAATTAGAGCTAGGACACTGCTGATTAGCTTGAGCAGATAAGGAGTTCTTAGAGCTTTATATTAGGCGCCTAAGCGCAAGATCCTGAAATTACTTGGGTTAGCTCTTTTTCCAAGCTCAGCAAGCTCTGCCCTGTTTTGACCCCTTGGGTTAGCAACGTTGGTCGGATTCGTCAGAAAAAGAGTCACACGTGTATTTTTCGAGCCGAGTTATTGAGGATTTAGTGGTTTCAATCGCACGCCGCGAAGGCTTGCACCTTCAAGACGTGCATCATCTCATCTACCACCTCAAACTACCTGGTGAGGAAATTCCTCGCTTTATCGCAAAAGTAATTGCCGAAAAACCGCGAGTTGGCGGAGACCCTTCAGCCCTCGCCCAGCGCCTTGCCTTTGGTATCCTTGATGACGGATGGTCGAGATTTGATGACAACGAGCGGTATAAAGATCAGACCAAACTCTGCCGGCAGGTAAGTCAGATTGGCATCGGGCTTCAAATCCTCGAACATCCCGCGCCACTGATTGCAATATTCGAAAATCTTTTTTCCTCAATGGTGTTCGCTTCAAATGCCTGCAACGATTTGGGCACCAACGAACGTGAATTGCGCAATCTCGAACTCTGCACTCTTGTCGAAGGTGTGATTGAAGCTATTCTTCTACGCGACGAAGAAACCAAGTGCTTGCTTGACGGTGTGGTTCGTCGCTTCCGACGAGAAGAAAAGAATCGTTTACGCGCGCGGGTCTCCGATACAATCGCCCGAGGAATGAGCAACGAACCCTGGGATGATACCGAAGCCTCCGCTCCTATTTTTGACCTCGACGGTCCTATCCGATTTCGCCTCAGTCTGTTTCGTGATTCTCGATTTACCGAGGCAGCAGACGAGACCTTAGAATATATCGGGACTATCTCTTCGCATTAAGACAGCGATTCTCCTCCTCGCTTCCTGCGAACAAGACCGCTAATCCATCGTCCTTGCGCAGATAAACGCCATGCTTGATCCCACGAAGAAATGCCAGAAGAACGCCGGATTTACCGGCAGCCCGGGAATCATTGCTACTCCGATCACCCCTGCACCGACCACGCCGACAATCAGTGAAGACAGGAGACCTAGGGCCTCAAGACCCAGAATTCCTCTTGCGATAGTCGCAAGGAGCACTGCATAGGCACCCATTGAGACCACCAATACCGGTACGTGGAGAAGCTCAAGGTATTTCCCCGCAAAGCCAACAAACTGGGGTATCAGGTATTGAATGAGCGGCGCTATCAGCACAAACCCGGCAATCTCATCGAAACGAATTTTGGTGCTATTGGGAAAGGCAATTTTTGCACATGGTGCAAACGCCACGGCAAACACTAGGCTCGTCCAGGGAATCGAATACAAGAACTCCACGTACGACTTGAACTCATAGGGCACGAGATGATTCTTTAGCGAGTAGGTCTGGAGCAAAGAAAGTAGATCAGGAAAAAGCGAGGCGATACTTAAGAGAAAAAAGCCGAAAATATTAAAGTGTTTCATAAGGTCCTTTCTGCAAACTTTTCACCCAGAATTTTTGCAACTACGCCCGCCAACGCAACAACAACGCTCCTCTTCTCGCCTCGGTAACTTCAGCAAGAAAATCCTCATCATGAATTCTCTGTAAGAGAAGGTCTCTGACATTTTTACCGAAAAATGCTCGATTACGCTTGAGAAAAGAAGCGATTCTTTCACTCTCCCTTGCCCTCGCCTCAGAATACGGTTCAAAGACGACATTTTCGGCCTGCAAACTGGTATCTCCCGCTATCACCCCCTCACACACCGGTGTCTCACTGGCATCTTCCCAAAGAATACAAACCTCATCCTCCTCAGCAATTCGACACGGCAGCACCGCACAAAGCACACCTTGGTCTGACAGGAGTGGAAGTAGTTGACGAAGCCAGGCACGGAAACTTTGCCAGTTCTGCCAAAACGGATTTGCAAGGAGGAAAAAATCGACAAAATGTTCCACCTCCTGCTCGAAATCACTCCCGATTACTTGCGCACCAAAGTGCTCTGATGCGAGGTCGGTGATCAGTCCATCAAGTTGTGTTGAGGCGTAAACACTATAGTGCTTGCTCAAATATCCGAGCTGCCAGCCAATGCTTGTCTCAGGGGGGACGAGAACCGCAAAAGGCCGTTGCGAATGCTTTTCGCTGCGGTGAAACGCCTGCACATCTAAGGCACGCGCCAGAGATGCGGCTTGGGAAGCAATCGTCTGATCAAGAAAAAACTGAGTCGGTTCTAAATCGAGAAAAAGTGCCTCCTGTCCCCCTCGCCCCTCGCCAAGCCAGTGGAAACCACTCTCTGATTCTCCCCAATCCCGCGTCCTGCGTTTCGCAGAGCGTCCCGTGCCTACTCTAAGGTTTTGCTCAGACATGGGACTCATATCACTACAAGTTTTCCGAGGAGGCTAGCGAAAAATTATCTCGGGAAATGTAGTAAACTGGCCGGCGTCCGTTTCAGCCCACTCTTCGTTCCCTGTGGAAAATCTGATAGATTGTAGTCTGATCAAAACCAGAATCCCCTATCCTCATGCTTCGGAAAGTAGACAATCCCGTTCATCGCTTTAGCGGACAAGAACTGAGCTGGATTGGTGAGGCACCGTCCACACGCCAAGAGATATTTGAGGAGAAGGCGAAGTCGATTCTCAGTGAGAACCGCAGTCCTGATCTTGGCTTTCGCTGGAGTATCAATCCTTACCGCGGCTGCCATCATGCCTGCACCTACTGCTACGCCCGTCCCAGTCATCAATATTTAGAATTTGGTGCGGGCACAGACTTCCAAAACAAACTCATCGCCAAAATTAACGCCGCCGAACTCCTTGAAGAAGCGTTTAAGAAAAGGAGTTGGCAAGGAGAGCCAATTGTTTTTTCCGGAAATACTGACTGCTACCAGCCAATCGAACTTCGCTATCAGCTTACAAGAAAATGTCTCGAAGTTTGCACGCGCTACCGCAACCCTGTGTCAATCATCACAAAAGGAGCAATCATTCAGCGTGACCTTGAGCTCCTCGCCGCATTGGAAGAAGTTTCAGCAGTCCAGGTAACCATGAGTATCACCTCAGTCGATGAGCATATTTCGCGCTGTATCGAGCCACAAGCACCAAGCCCAGAGACGCGATTAAGGACCATGCGAAAACTCAGCAGTTGCGGAATCCCCGTTGCGCTCTCTCTTTCACCCCTGATACCGGGACTGAACGACACGATGATACCTGAGATCGTTGCCCGAGCGGCAGATGCCGGCGCTCGGAGCGCATTTTGCACCTTGGTCCGCCTGCCCGCTGAGGTTGAAGAGATTTTTTGCTCTTCGCTCAAAACAGCATTACCGCAGCGAGCAGATAAGATTCTCAATGCAATACGAGAGATGAAAGGAGGAAAGCTTAATCGCAGCGCCTTTGGTCAAAGACTCACGGGGAGCGGTCAACGCTGGGAGGCGACTCGATGGATATTCGAAAATGCCTGCGAGAAGCATGGCCTGGCGTACGCCGAGGATTCTCAGGTCAACACGCTGCTTCGTCGGAGTGGGCACAGCTTTCGCCGCCCCGAGCGACAACTATCACTCTTTAGGTAAGAGTAGAGGACAATGCCGTGTTGCGAAGACACCCACATTGAATTCTGTTCGTCCGTGCAGCCTTAATGATGATGCGAAATCGTAATCGTTCCTAAACGTGCGCTGCAGTCGGGACATTTCATTTCTGAAAAGCCCACGCTCCTCGGTCCGGCATATTGGTTCACCGTGCCGCTCCACTCGCAATGTGGGCAATGCACCTCGCCTGATTGACCATCGTCGTAATATTTTAGCACGATGATGTCATCATACTGATATGCCCGCACTGAGGGCATGCAGCTAAGCTTACTTCTTACTGTTCTTTGGCTTGGCATGATTGAAATTCCCCTGTTTTTTGTTTTTGAGATCGCTTTAGAGTCGGTGGAGCAGATATGCTCCCTATCTTTTGTTTTGTTGAGACGACTTGCATTCTGTTTTGTTCACCCAGAGTAACACCTCGAAGCGTATTACTTTAATTGGATGTTTCTATTGGGTGATTGAAATCATAAGAAAGGGAGTCAGCCTTCCTAAAAAAGTTCCTTGAGCAGTTCAATCACCTGACAACAAGAAATCACCTCTCGGTTAGGACCGGATTTCGGAAGAGTTTAAATTTCGTCAAATTTGCGATTTCAGTGCGCGAAGAGCGAATTTTGGCAATAGAGGAAACGAACCTACACGAGCAATTTTATCGCAAATAGCCCCTGCCCCGCGCGCTCCAGCAATTTTTCCCCTTTCAGCGTTTAAAACTCTGAATTCTTTGAGCAAATGCGGATTGCCAATTGCTTGTTTACAGTTTGAGCCCTAACCTATGAACGCTGAGAAATATGCAAGCACCATAGCCGTTCCAGGATGACCTTGCCTTTCAGTTTGCACAGATTTGCCGCCCACATGTAATTCGAGTTTCGATGGAAGATAAACCGACGGTTGAGGAGCGTGAGAACAGCTCAAATGATGCGACAAGCGTCGATAGCACTCTCTCGACAGAGGCCGATGAGCTAATTGGCACCCAAATCGCAAAAAAATACCGAATAGTTGAACGACTCGGACGCGGTGCGATGGGAACGGTGTATAAGGCCGAGCACTCCTACATGAGTCGACTCGTTGCGCTTAAAGTCCTTCACGAGCACCTCGCGAATGACGAGGAGTCGATTCGACGCTTTTCACAAGAAGCTCGCACCGCAAGCCGACTCTCCCATCCCCACGCGGTCACGCTCTACGACTTTGGTATTGATGAGAAACGTCCCTATTTGGTGATGAAGTATGTGCAAGGAGAGACCTTAAAGAATCTCCTTGCACGAGAGAAACCCTTAAGTCTCGAGCGCACGTGTATATTCCTCAAGCAAATCTGCGGCGCACTTCAACAGGCGCATTCTCTGGGGATCATTCACCGCGATCTAAAGCCAGAAAACATCATGGTCACCAAACGCAATGATGGCACCGAGTGGCTTGAGGTGCTCGATTTTGGCATTGCAAAGGTAATGCATCGGGAGGATGAGTCGGGAAGTAGTCTCGTGACCCAAACCGGTGTGGTGATAGGCACCCCACAATACATGTCGCCTGAGCAAGCGCTCGGGAAAGAGCTTGATACCACGGCAGACATTTACTCAATCGGTGTGATTGCCTACGAGATGCTCAGTGGCGTGGTTCCTTTTCGATCGAAATCGATGATGGAAATGTTGATGCAACAAATCAACGAAGCTCCAGAGCCTATCCGACAAGTCGCACCAGAAATCTCCTTACCAAAAGCGGTCGATTCCGTTGTGCTGCGAGCGCTCAATAAGGATGGGAGTAAGCGCTTCTCAACTGCAGAAGAATTTTTTCAGGAATTTAGCCGTGCGGTCGCGAACGGTGACACGCTCAACGTGTTCGAGTCGAAAAATAGTCAGCGTATTGCGGTTGCAGTTGTGCTTTTCTTCATTACACCGCTGCTCGGCTACACCGCGCTGCAATTCTCTAGCCTAACCCAGAGCAGCGTTCCCGAAGCACCACAACTTGCTCAAATTTATATCTCCTCAACACCGGAAGGAGCTCGAGTCACACTCAATGGAATGGCGCAAGAAAAGCCAACTCCCTTGCTGCTAACCGATCTCGATTCCGGCTCCTACGTGGTGAGCCTCACTCGCGAAGGATTTAAACCCCTTTCGCATTCTCTCACCGTTTCCTCTGGACAAAACTACTCCATGACATTTCCATTGGAAAAAGCGGAGAACGTTGAAGAAGCGAAAAAAGACGAACGTCAACTCCAAGCAGCGATTGAATCCGCTCGAATACAAGAAGAGAAGGAACGCGCGCTAAAAGCAAAAAAGCGACTGGCAAAAGAAGAAGCCGAGAGACGGCGTGCAGAGTTAGCGAAAGAACTGGCGGCAGCGGCTGAAGCTGCCGAGCGAGAACGAATAGCGGCCGCACTACGAATTGCCGAGCAAGAGGCAGAAGCCAAGCGTGCTGCCGCAGCGAAAGCAGCCGAAGAAATGGAGCAAAAGCGCAAAGAACGGCAGGCTCGAATCGATGCAGAAGTAGCGAAACAAGAAGAGAAGAACGCAGCAGCAAAAATACTGGTACAAAAAACGCCCCCACCCTCGCCGCCACCAGAGCAGATAGTCAAAAGCACGGCAATTCCACAAAACTCGATTGAGGAAGCAAGAAAATTAATCGAACAAGGTCAATATCAAGCTGCAATCCCCGGTTTGCAGCGATACCTCAAAACTTCTCGCGATGACGCTGAAGCATACAACCTCCTCGGCACCGCCTATCTAAAGACAAAAAAATCGGCAACCTACGCCCTAAAGGAGTTTCAAACGGCGTATCGGTTACGACCTCAAGATGCTCAGACGAGATTTAACCTCGCAATCGCCTTTGCCGCTTTGGGACGACGCGAGGACGCCTTGGAAAATTTAGCTGAAGCAATACTTCGTCAGCCAAGCCTTCGCAGAGAGGCGCAAACGCACCCCGCGTTTCGCTACTACAAAAAACTTCCTCGCTTTAATAAAATCGTTTCGGGAAACTAGGGAGAGGACGAGACTACTCTTCTTCTGCGGGCTGCGGCGGCGTTACTTTCCGAATACTCATTGCGTAGTCGTTTGCATCGTAATCAATTTCAAGCGCTTTCCTATCACCCTGGGCAAGTTCAATCGGAGTACCGACGACTTCCCAAATACAAAGCGTGATCACGTCCATCGCCCCGTGCAGCACTGCTCGAACGGCACTCTTTTCATCACCGGTGACATAGACATAGGTATCGCTAGTGCCACCCTCTGAATTCGGTCGAGCCGCAACGGGATCTCCTAGCTCTAATTCGATTTGCCCACGGGTTGAACCTACCTCCACTCGCGCAATATCAGGCTCTTCTTTGCCCTGCATCGCCAGGTAGACACTGCAGCCAGTAGACAACGAGCTTGCCAAAAGCAGGACAGCGAAAAGAGAAAGGAGGCGGAAATTGCCCATGATAATTCCTTGGTAATTCGAACAAGCCAGTGCCTGATACATGGTCCTAGGCCTCTGGTAATGGTGAAGCGCTCGTACGCGGAGTGCTCTACCGTCAATTTGATTGCGATATCACTTACTTAGCGAGCCAGCAAGAAGCAAAACCGCGCTCAGCCCTAAACGGCCTCCATAGATCTCGCTAAATCTTTATAAAAACTAGGCTTTAGCATGAGACATAATTTTTCTAAGGAAATAATCCGCTTACGTCGATCCTAACCCTGTCTCTAGTAGTTTGTGGTTTGAGGCGAGTTTTTCCTATGGTTTCAAGGCGTCGTTTTCTTCAGTTCAGCACCCTCGCAGCAGGAAGCGCTCTTAGTAGCGGCGTGCTCTTGGCAACTCGCCCGAACTACGAGATTGAGCTTGAGTATCGCGAAATTCGTATTCCCGATCTCCCTCGACCGTTCTTCAATTATCGAATTGGCTTTCTCAGTGACCTCCACCTTGGTTCCTTCATGCCTCATGATTCAATCATGCGGGCGATAACACTGCTCAATAACGAACATGTGGATCTCGTGCTCTTAGGCGGTGATTACATCGCCTTTCGCGATTCTTTGGAAAGTCGCGAAAACGGCATGTCAATCACGAGCTGCTTTGATCAATGTCCGGCGGGGCTACTGAGCACTAGGCTGATGAGTGAAGTTGCCGATTTACTGTCAGGCTTACGAAGTAAGGACGGTGTATTTTCGGTTTTTGGTAACCATGACCGTTATACGTCTGCCGAAATCCGCAGTGGTATTTTCAACGATTACGGAATTACCACGATTGAAAATTCTCATCGCGCAATCGTTCGCGACAAGGCGAGTTTACAGCTAATCGGCGTCGAGGACCTGATGTATGGCAATCCGCAACTCCCTCTCCTTCCCACTACGAAGTCTCCTCAAGAGATACGAGTTGTGTTAAGCCATAATCCAGATTTCCTCTCGCACGTGCTACGAAAGACCGCCTTTGAATTTGACTTGGGGCTGGCAGGACACACGCATGGAGGCCAAATAAAGATTCCATTGCTTGGTGCACTAAAATACAACGTCGAAGATCAACACTTACGAGAGGGACTCTCAACGAGCTACGGCACTGCCGTCTACACCACGCGTGGCGTAGGGGTGGTGAATTTACCGCTTCGGCTCAACTGTCCTGCAGAAGTGAGTATTCTCAGCCTCCTACCGGCCTAGACTTGAAAAAATCAGCTAGCTGTGGTGCTATCTCCGCACACTTTTCTTCCAAGGGCACTGAGTCATGAGAACCACCCTTCTCTGTCAATTCAACCTCTGTCAATTCAACCTTGCACACACGCTTGTAACTGCTCGTCGTGTTAGTTCTCACGCACTCCGATGCTACCTACTACCGAGCTTCCTTCTCTTACTGCTGAACGCTCCCGTCCAAGCCCAAGACCTCCAATCCTCAGACTACGAGACTCTGATCCGAACTTTAGAATCAAAAGTGGAGCACTACGCCGCTGAAGGACTCGGGGCATTCGAATCTTTTCGAGCCACACA
>CAYGNZ010000074.1:0-6711 GCA_964351345.1 uncultured Bdellovibrionales bacterium
ACTCGTCGCTCATATTTGGTGTATGGTGCGCCGGGAGATGTGGGTACTGCGCTTGTGTGGTCAAGCCTCGTGTTTCAGCTCGGTTTGATACTGATCCTTTCACCGCTCTCTGCGGCGGGTCAAATTTCTCAGGAGCGTGAGCAGCGTACAATCTCTGCAATACTCAATTCGCCAATTTCTCGCTTCCGCATTGTCGTAGGAAAGCTGCTCGCATCCTGGACGTTTATGGTGTGGGTTGGTGTTATCCCATTGCCGTTTTTGATTGTAGGATGGTTGTGGGGTGGGCCATCAATCGACCTAATCATTGCCTGTGTTTTTGCGAACGTTTTTCTTGGTCTAACGCTATCGAGTGTCGCACTAGGATTTTCCGCCTATTTCGGCCGCTCTCTTAGCTCGAACATCGCCAATGGTACGTTTGTATTTTTGTGGATGGTCGCGGCACCACTTTTTTCCTGGCTAGCCATCTTATTTTCCAAGGGACGAGACTACGAGAGCAACGCCTTTGCTGCGTATATCGGATTTTATCATGGTCCTTTTTATCCACTCATTGCCTTAGCTGGAGGGCTCAATTCGAATGTTCATGAACCCGTAGGGAGTTTGGTGTTTTGCTTTGTGGTGTGGAGCCTGCTCATTGTCGTTGGTTGTTACGCTGCAGTTCGCGGACTTTGTCGCGAAGTCTTCTAGGAAGAGAAAGGAGTTCTCGATCGTCTGATACCTTACCCGAGAACGACTTCCAGTACATTTTCGGAGTTCAGCATTGACCGGAAATTGCTGAGACACACCTTTGCACCACCGGTGCGGTAAGGATGCGGTAGTCTACTAAAACTAAGCTCCGCATTGTTTAAGCGTAGTGAGAGGGGTCCGTAACCCTGCTCTCTTACGCGATACAGTATCTCAAGCGCTCTTCCTTCAAACTCTACCTGCACTCGCAAGCCGTCCAAAGGTTTGGCAATTACTGGATCAAGTTCGAGATCGGAGTGTTGTTTTCGAAGGCCCAGGAACGAGCGAAGAATTAGACCAACGTATATTCCCCCACCACTAGAATACACGCGCCAACCACCTTCAAAGGGAATACTTCCCGAACGGACTTTTTCATATTCTTCGTATGCCTCATAACGATCATCAAAGCGTGCGTCCGAACTTGAATAATAGCAGTTCGACTGGCGAGGTGCTGCGGATGTAAGAAGTGCCTCCAGTCCTATTGGGTTTGCAAGGCAAAGCGCGTCAAAAAACTTTTGAGATTCACCAACATGGGCGAGGGCCTGCGCGTAGCGCAAATGGGCATGGGTATACATCAAACCAATTTCTCGGCCGAAAAAAGAGCTACTTTCGGCTCGTTGGAAATTGCGCTGGATTCCTCCGCGGTAGGGAAGGGGCCGATCGAACACACGCGCACCGTCAGCGCCCAGGAGATGCTGTTCAATCCGCAAGAGATGACTTTGTGCTTGTTCTTTTGAGAGCATGCTACTCAAAATGCCATGGATCATTGGAAGGAGGCTAAAATGAAGTCCGGTGTGCTGATCTTGAGGATGTAATAAGTAGGATTGCGATGAGCCATCTTTGAGAAATCCGGCCAAGATAGCATCCGGCAGTAAGTGTTTCTGAAAATCTGAGAGAATCTCAGCGGCCTCCTCAAATAAGTCTTTTGCTTCTTGTGGATATCCTATGGAATCTAAGGCCTGCGCTAGCGTGTGAAGGCTTTGATAGTGCAGCGTAACAGTCCAAGAGCTGACAAGTTGCTCTTTTAAGCTTTGGTCAAATGGCTGAAGGGAATCGTTCCAGTCACCATTTCCGTATGAGATAAGTTTTGTTTGAGCAAGGAGCCGCGAACGGACAAGCTCCCGAGCGCGGTGTACATGTTCGAGAATAGAAGCTTTTTCTGCATGTTTCTCTCCCTCGGGATGAAAAAAACATAACTCCTCCGCCAAAAACTCTTTATCGCCTGAGCGAAGTAAATATTCGGCAAGGGCGAGGAGCGGCCAGAGGACAATATCGCCATGAGAATCCTCTGGTCGGATGTTTCGCTCTCGTTCGAAGAACATAAACCATTGGGGCCAATCGCCATCCTCGTTTTGATTACGAAAGACGGTACGTAAGATATCGCAAATTGCATCCTCCAGATCGAGAGAAAGCAGCATCTCAAGCGGGCCTTGCACCACATCTCTTGTGCCCCAGCCGCCCCCAGAATACTGTTCCAGTCCCCGGGGTGATAAATAATGGATGAATGCATTCTGAATAAACCAGGGTAAAATTTCGCCAATTGCTTGGACCTGAGTTTTAAGGGGGCTTGTTTCTTGCGGGTCGAAGCGCACACTACTAGCTCTCTCGGTCCACGGCGTTTGCGCTACCTCCTCCGTCACGCTCTGCATTAATTCTCCGCGAAACGATAGGCTCAACTGCTGTAGTGGTGTGCTTAAAAGCGTGAGGAAGGGCTCTCCCTGCGAAACAGTATTCTCAAATAATAACGCATCGCCCGAAATTTTTTCGAAGGCATTAGGAGCAAAGTCTAGCCGAAACCCACGCCCTGGAAAACGCTGGGCAAGGGCTGAGCCCTCAGGTAATCGCAGGAATACGCTGTCGTTGCTGGACTCAAATTCTATTTGCTGAGCCGAACTTCCATCATCTCCTCCGAGTGCGATGTGGTTGCTTAGCAGTACTCGCACTGCCGGGCCTTGATCGACGGTGAGATCAAGATTGAGCGTATCCTCAAGCAGGCTTCCTGCATTGCGAATTTGTACTTGGCCCTTAGAATGTTTGTAAATCCAGCGGCACTCATTGAGGCCCATTACAAATGCGGAGGGAACGCCAAGCTGAAACCATTCACCTTCAAGCTCTAAAAAAACTCTCTGTCCATGAGAACAAAAAAGCGAGAGGTAGGTGTGTGTGCTTGAGAGACAGCGATTAATACTTACATGTCCCTGCGTCAGCATTGAGTTAAAAACACCGGACATCCACACGGTGGAAGTCAAAGAAGACTCAGATGGAGACAGGGAGTTCCCGCTGCGCAGTAGCATGCCGTGAGGCCGTAAAACGATGGCCTCTTTACTCGGTAGGACGATGTGTTCTCCCGAGGAGTTAAAGAAGGAAAGCAGTGTGCCATCTGAACTGCACTCACGGTGTTTAAAGTCCTGGCCAAAGTGCGAGTGTAATTCTGTTTCTGATAGTTCTTCAATCGGCAAGTAGGGGGCAGAAGAGAACAAAGATTTAGGCCGGGAGGGGAGATCAATCTTGTCTACTTCTTGAAGGCGAGTGGCTTCTGGTAATTTTAGTGCTTTCTCGTAATACAGAAGATCGTTACTTGAGCTTGCCTCGGGATGGTCTGCTTCAAACCAGGAGAAAAATCCTCGCTCAATTGTTTCTCCTGGTGAGAGCGTTGCGAGTGTGTCCTGGAGGGCCGCCATTGAATGCTCTCCTTGACGCCGCCTGCCCCTAAGATTTTGAGTAAGTAGACTTCCACTTTTATTCTCTCTTCGTTCAAATGCATACACATCGATTGCATCGGTGGCATACGAGCAGGCCTGGTGAAGACTGCCGGTCAGTAGCCAGGGATGAGCTTTTCCCATGGCCAAGTTCTGTCGACTGGCAAGTAGTGTTCCCGCCTGCGGATGCTGAAGTGGCTGATGATCAACATACTGGCTGACATAAAACTCATTCAGTCGAACGAGTCCATAATCTGCCAGCGCAAGATCTTGTGTGTATATGAGATCGCAGTGCAGTTCCTCGTTTGAGATATTTTCCAAGTGAACGTGCCAAAACCAGGCAGGGTGTGACTGCGCTAGCCTGAGCGTTAGGGTGTACTGCAATCCCTGCCATCGTGCCGTAGTTGAGAGAGAATTCTGTGTCGAAGCTTCTTGATAAAACTGTGGAGATGCGAGGCTCTCTGGTCCAAGCAAGGGAAGGTAGTCAATATCTTTATCCCTGTGGCAGCGAAGATAGATGTTGGTGAGTCCCGATTCTAAGGCGTTACCCGGAAACAAATTTATCGAAATATTCTCGTACTGAGCACGATGAAGCGTGCCGTTTGGGTAGAGCTGAAGTTCTAGGTGAGGGGAGCGAATAGTTTGCATAGAAACGAGCATTGAGCGGAGATAACAATTGATCCTAGGCGTCAGCCTGTCTCAGCAGGAGCTAAACGTCTACCTTTTTCTGGTGCTTAGCGATCCAGCAGGGCCTTATCAAGGTTTGCCAGTTCCCGGCGGCAAGAGCTTGCGAGCTCAGATTTTCCGTCACGTAGGCAACTCAGAATTGAAACTCCGCCGCGTTGATCTTCGCAAAGTTGTTCAACATCAGAGAGGCAATACTTATTGACTCGATGCACGATCTTCCCGAAACGTTTGGTGAATACTTTGCACTTGATTGATAGTTTGCTTTTGTTGCGAAGGAGACAGCTTTCGGTGCCCGGATCGCCAAGTGACACGCGAGGGCAAAGACGCTTCATATCAAGCGCGCACTCCGCTGGCCCGGCGTATGCGAGGTTTGCTGAGAGGAAGAGAAAAATAGCTTGAGTAATGAGGCGGCGCACCATAATGATGACTTACCATGAGAACGCAATTACTCGCTAGATATTTCCTGTCTGTTTTAAGCAGTATTCTTTATTGGGCGCATCTCGCCTTGGCTGATTCGCTTTGTACCTACGAAGACGACACGGGAGTGTATCGAACTGCCGAGACTCGCGAGAAAGTGCCTGAAGAATATCGCTCTTCGGCAAGGTGCAGAAAGCAGTCAACGAGCACAACCACTAGTTCCAATCAATCTTCCCCTGCTCCGCGCTCCAAAAAGGAGGAAGCCGCACTTCGTTCTTTGCTTATTGATCTTGTAAAGGCTGAGCAAGATAAGTCACTGCGTAAACCGAAGGATGTGAGGTTGTTCGGTGAAGTGCAGGAGGAAAAAGTATCAACCAAGCTCGGGATGATGCAGGTGCGTTGGTCAAAAGAGTCCGAGAGATATTTTCGTAAGTCTCCGGTTACTACGGTGGGAGATGTGGCTTTTCTTATCTCTCAGGCCTTGCTTCATGATGGTTTCGCCCAATATCGTCGCGGCTTTTTATCAAATTGGCAGATAGTGTTTTTAAGCGAACACTCGCTTCGCGGGCAAGTACCTGCGGATATGATTGAGAATTGTCACCCAGGGTGGATGACTCCTCCGGCAAACATCTACATTGTTGCCGACCGAATTGCTGGTTCGTGTGGGGCGAAGAAGTTGGGGAGCTACAGTACTCGAGCGGATAGCATGCTTTTTGAAGTTCTCCTACATGAGTTCGCTCACGCGGTTGACTATCGAATATTGGAGGAGCGATTCTACTTCAATCGTCCACGCTCTGAAGGCTTTGCCACTTGGTTTCAGGTATATGCGCGGACAAAAAGTTCTGATCTGCGCGAGGAGGCAATCGCTCTACGGAACGGACTGAATCAATTTGCGCTGAATGGTTTTCGTTCAGCGCTCACGGGGCGGATCGACAAAGAGGCGTTGCAGTACGGTGGAGGTTCGATGATGTATTTTGCACTAGAAGAACGTTTTGGCTCGGCGGTAGTGCTACGGGTGCATCGAAGAATGGTGCGGGATTTACTTACCTTTCAACAAGCGGTCGAACAAGAAACGGGCTGGGATGGAAGAGAACTGACAAAAGCGATGATCGAAGCCAGTGGGAGTACTGTTGAGCCCGAACGACGTATTGGTATGCCGAAGGAAAGTAAAGCAAAACAATTTCTCAGCTTCGACGAAGCGATTTGTAGTACAATGGGCTGTTTGCAGCGTCATAGCCGCTAGCTCTGCCGTGGCTCTACGAAGGCTTCGCGTTCTTAGCCACTATCACGTAGCAGCCGCACGTGAGTTCCTCTTCTGAGTACTCTGCTAACTCAGCCCGAATTTCAGGAGTCAGCAAATGTTCGCCTTCTTTTCCCGCGCAGTAATGATTCACCACTTCAAAGTGTGTTTCGAAAGCCGCTAAATAATCGGCGATACGATACTCATTTAGTGGAACGTGAAATGCAAGCTTGCGTTTTCTTAAATGGTCCCAGGGTTCGACTCCTGGGGGGAGAGTTTGAATTGCGTTTAAGTCTCTGGTGACATTGTGTCCACCTGAAGGGCTTGTGAATAAGTGAATCATAATCCAAGCCACGCCTCCGGGAACCAGGCAGCGTTGTAGTTCTTCTACGACAGAGGGTATGTCGAGAAAATGTTCAAATGCGGCAACAGAGGTGACTAGGTCAAAAGCGTCAGTATGAAAGGGAAGCGCTCCCACGTCTGCGCATACAAGAGTCGAATCCGAAATTGGATGCCCAGACGCGCGCAAGGGTCTTCTGAATAAGTATCTTGCAAGAATGTACAGCTTAGAACGAATCCCTCCCGAGGGTTCATTTACCAAGTCCACGCCAACTACGTGATGCCCCTGACTTTGAAGAATGGAGTATTGCGGACGCAAAGCTCCGCTCCCAACATCTAGAATTTTGAGGTTTTCTTTCCGTTCTAAGTGAGGAGTGATGTCGCGACTGCGACGTTCAGCGCCACGCAATTCACTTTCAGTCCGGCTACCATTGAGCAATTGAATGAGAAATTTGGGGTAATCGAAAAGTAAGTGAAGGTTCATGTTGAAAAGAAACCTTGTCTAAAATTTTGAAATTGCGGTGGATGCGAGCGAGCTCACGACGTAGGCAAGATGTATCAATCTCAGTGAATCTGCGACAGAAAAAACGCGAAATCCTTCCTGCAAAT
>CAYGNZ010000074.1:6811-10252 GCA_964351345.1 uncultured Bdellovibrionales bacterium
GTTACTCACAAAGGAAGTTTAAGTAGTTAGTAGAAGTAGTTTTGAGTCGTATTACCTTAAATTCAAATATTGCTGCTCTTAACGCCCAGCGTCGTCTTGGCCAAAGTACGAGTTCCTTACGCGATAGCTTCGTTCGTCTCTCTTCCGGTTTAAGAATCAACTCCGCTGCTGATGACGCTGCTGGTTTAGCAATCAGCGAAGATCTGAAGGTTGATGCGCGAGTGTATGGTCAAGGCATTCGTAACATTAATGATGCGATTAGTTTGCTCAGTGTTGCCGAAGGCGCTACCCGGGAACTGTCTAATATTCTTATTCGTCAGACAGAACTCGCCGAGCAAGCGGCTAACGGCACGCTGTCGAATGCTCAACGAACAGCGCTTGACCAAGAGGCCCAGGAGCTTTCGCGTGAGTATTCGCGCATTATCGCAACCACCTCTTTTAACGGTTTGGATGTGCTCAACGGAGATGCAAACGCCACGAGAGTGCAGTCTGGGTATGGAGAGAATGGCGCTTTACGATTTTCCTTAGGGGAGGGGCTTGCGCAGACAGCGGGAGATGGGACGTATGGTGCGATAAATACTTTCAAGGCCTTTCCAGGAGCGGGAATACCCCCTGAAGCAGCGCTTGCTGATTTCAATCGCGATGGCTTTCTCGATATCGCGACACCGCAGTCTACATTCAACAATGTTCAACTTCTTTTGGGTAATGGTGATGGAAGTTTTTCATTCGGAAACTTTCAAGATACCTCTGGTGACAATCCACGAGCAATTACTACAACGGATCTAAACAATGATGGCATCATGGATCTGGTGACGGGAGACAGAGACGGGCAGTCAATTTCTGCCCTTCTTGGAAACGGCGACGGAACTTTTCAAGCGGGTGTTAGTTTTGCCGCAGCGGGACTCGGTGTTACGTTCGTTGATTCCGGAGATTTCAACAACGATGGTAATCAGGATATTGCAGTTCGTGGTTTTGGAACGGGCACGGTCGCAATTCTCCTAGGCACCGGTAGTGGGAGCTTTGGCGCGGCAACCACTCTCGATACTGCAACACTTGATTTGGCCGTTGCGGATCTCAATGGCGACGGACGAGACGATATTGTGCGAGGAGGAGGGGGAACGGGTGACGTAAGGGTATTTCTCTCAAACGGAGACGGAAGTTTTGCGGCAGCAGGTGACTATAATCTTCCCAATGAAGGCAGAGGAATTGCGCTGGCTGACTTTACGGGTGATGGCATCATCGATATCGTCGCGGCAGCACCCTCAGGGTCCGCCAGCCAACTACTTATCGGTAGTGGAGATGGAAGCTTCTCTCTCGGAGCAAGTATTGATCTTGCTGGAGGTAGTGAAGACATTACCGCAGTCGATATCAATGGAGATGGCGCAGTTGATCTGATCGCGACCAGCACCGCAGATACTGAAATCAATGCAGTGCTCAATAATGGAGATGGAACCTTTCAAACAGCTCTCGAAACGAGTATCGGAGGCAATCCGTCAGGACATTTCGTAGGAGATTTCAATAACGACGGCGCAGTTGATATTCTCTCTCATTTCGCTGGAGTTGCAGAATTTTCTCTACAATTCGGGAATACACAAACAGGAGGAAGCGCAGTCAACATTGATTTATCAACACGAGTGGCCGCACTTGACTCACTCGATACTTTAGAGGCCGTCCTCGCCGGAGTTGGTGAAGAACTTGGCAATATCGGCGCAGTGCAGAGTCGACTCGATACTGCAGTGAGTAACCTTCGGGTAATGCAAGAAAACGTGATAACGGCTTCAAGCCAAATCAGTAATGCCGATGTGGCAGAGGAGAGCGCACGGCTGACCAAGAACACTATTCTACAGCAAGCAGGAATCGCCGTTCTGGCGCAGGCGAATCTGAGTCCTCAGCTCGCTCTTTCACTCATTTCCTAGGGAACAAACGTCTAAAGTACGCGTACAAAGAAGCGAGAAGGCCGATACAGCAAATAAAGGTGCACCTCACCCCAGCTTCACGCATCTTAAAGTAAAAGGTTTTCTTCGGTTTTTGCGCATGCTTGTTCACCCCAGAGTTACGTATCCATTAGGTATTTTCCTGCTTCTCGCTACTCTTTCGGGATGTGGATCGTCTGGTTCCGCTAATACTGACTCTCACGAGGTAAACACCAAACAAACCAATGCCTCATCAGTTCGTCTTGCCGATTTTTGGAGCGGAGAGGCTAGATTGATTGAAACTGCTTCAGGCCTGGGTGCTGACTTCGACTTACATTTCATTAGTGCCGTGCAAGAGCAGGATGAACTCATGGCCTACTACGTAATCTCTCCCAGCTTCTACGGCCATTTTGCGGGAGCCTCTACCGGACTGGCTACCTCGCGGGATGGGATTGTATTCGAAGACCATGGAGAAGTGCTCTCCGTTGGGGGAGACAGTATCATTACCCTTGATGCGGTAAGGGATTTTGATCATCCCGACGGGCGGGAAGATGCACGTTGTGACGGTTGGTCAGCAGGCGTCGAGCATGCTGGCGGGTATCTCGGGGCGAGTAGAGAACCCCTAGGCCTTGATCCCGGAACCTACAGTGCTCGATTCACGCTCAGCGTATTCGATGGGCTACACAATTCAGCAACAGTTGCTCTTGTGGAGATATACGACAAACAAAGCGGTGAACGTGTTGCCGCCAGAGAGTTAACTGCCGCCGAGTTCCCCGACGTTGGTATTGAAAGTTCGTTCAATCTTGATTTTAGCCTTCCGCAGGCCAGTCAACTCGAATTACGGGTGTTCTCCTATGGTGTCGCCACGCTTTGCCTGAGGTCTTCTTCGCTTCACTACGGATCGAATCAGACAAGAGACAACAGGATTGCATCGTTTCCCAGCGTATACCGTGATAGCGATCACTGGATAATGCTCTACGAGGGAGCCTCTGATGCCACTCTTGGAATTCACGGTGAAATTCGAATGGCGACTTCTCAGGACGGATTTCGCTGGCAACGTGAAGCAGGCCCGATTCTCCAGTCAAGTGCACCCTGGCAAGTGGTAAACATTGGTACCCCGTCCTTACTGAGACACGAGGGCCGATGGTTCATGTTCTATCATGGATTTGACGGAGCTCGCTTACAACTCGGTGTGGCTTCAGGGGAGGATCTGCACAATCTGCAACCACTCAACGGAAACCAGCCAATTTTGACTACTGGCACGGGTTGGGACTCGGGGACGATAGGGAAGCGATCAATTATTTACGAAGAACCCTACTTCTACATGGCGTATGAAGGTTCCACTTTGCACAAGGATTTCGGCAAGGCATCCTGGGGCACCGGCCTTGCTCGCTCACTGGATTTAGTCAATTGGGAGAAGTTCTCAGGAAATCCGATTATTGGGCCCACGGGTGGAGGATTTGGTTTCGACGGGCCCGAGTTTGTTCTAACAGCGGATGGCGCACTCCATATCTATTACAGAAATATG
>CAYGNZ010000074.1:10262-11193 GCA_964351345.1 uncultured Bdellovibrionales bacterium
TGAGCGTTAATAGAGATCAATCCGAGCAATTAGATTGGCGTAGGGGCACGAGGGCGCCCCCACGCAGCGAATGCTACTGAGGGCAGCTCTTAAGAAAGGCGTCTGCTTCGTTCTCCGCTTTCTCTTTCGCAATGCCATACTTTTGTTGGAGCTTGCCGATTAGCTGGTCTCGCTCTCCTGCAATTTGATCAAGTTCGTCATCAGTAAGTTCACCCCATTTTTCACGGGCGACACCTTTCAGCTCAGTCCAGTTACCTTTCACTTGTTCCCAATTCATATCTCCTCCTGAGGGCAGTGTGTATATTTAACTCTCTTACTCTTGCGACATGCAAGGTAGTGCGCCGAACACTCGGTGGATACGTGTATGCCGAGCGTGGAACTTCACTTGCCGCACAGTATTGCAGTATCCAGCACACCGATGAATGATTCCGATCATGTCACCCATAAATAATCGACATGAGAAACTCTTGGGCGAATAATTGAGAGAAATACGGGACTTTGATTTGGTGAGTCAAAAGCTAGCAAGGGCTCTACTTGTTGAAGCATTTGAGTTGGTCTAGACTACTTGGTCATACTTATTGTGAACGCTTTTTGCCGTTTTGGGGCGGAGCGCACAGCGACGACTCGCCAATTTCAAGAGGAAGGTATGTTCAAGCGAATTCTTGTAGCCTTAGATTTTTCGGATGTCTCTGATTACCTTGTTGAGGAGGCAGCACGGTTCGCGCTCACCCAACAAGCAAGTGTGCATCTACTTCACGTGGATCCATTACAAACAGGAGATCTCGGATACGTTCCTCCTTCAGAGGAAATCGCCAAAGCACCTGGAGGTGAGCTCTGGTCGCTTAGCCATTTTGCTGAGAGGTTTAGTAAATTGGGAGTCGCTGCCACGAGTGCCCGAGCACAGGGTCGTCCCGCTCGCCGTATAATTGAG
>CAYGNZ010000075.1:0-913 GCA_964351345.1 uncultured Bdellovibrionales bacterium
GCTTCTAACTCCACACATTGCGCATCGGTGTAGCCACTACGACGTAATCGTCGGATGGTTCTGGAAACCTCGACATCCCGGTAATGCTCATAGCGGCGATGCAAATCACGAATCGTTGGCTCAACGCTTCGTGTTTTCAGCCAGGAAAGAAAACGTGCGACTTCTTCGTCGACTATCACCTCTGCCGCGGCAAATTCCGCTTCTCGAGAATCCAGGTTATTCCGAACCACGGCCTCTAAATCGTCAACGTTGTAGAGAAATCCATCCGCAATAGAATCTATCTTTGCATCGAAATTACGTGGCACGCCGAGATCAATGTAGAACTGAGGATCTCCGCGACGCTCATTCAAAGAGTGCTCTGCTACTTCCTGCGTCACGATGGGCGCAGCGTTTTGACCTAAGCTGCTCGCGCCAATAATAATATCAACTTGAGGAAGTACTGAATCAATTCTTGAAAGTTCAATCGCGGCACCTCCCACAGATTCCGCAAGTAAGGCTGCGCGAGAAAGAGTCTTATTCGCAACATAGAATCGTTGCACTCCCGCCGACCGGAAATGCTTCACCGCTAAGGCTCCCGTCTCCCCTGCCCCAACAAGCATCACCGAGGCATTTGAGAGATCACCAAATATCTGCTCGGCAAGTTCTTTCGCGGCATAACAGACCGATACTGCGTTTTGGCCAATCTTGGTGTTCGTGCGCACCGCTTTAGCAACACCAAACGCACGATGGAAGAGACGATTGAGCAGTGCTCGTGTTGCCCCCTGGGCCTTGGCCAAAACGTAAGCTCGCTTGAGTTGGCCGAGCACCTGCGGCTCGCCAGGCACAAGTGAATCAAGACCTGCGGCGACTCGAAAAAGGTGAGTGACTGCCGTATCTCTTTCAAACTGATAGAGGTTTGGAGAGAACTGATCTC
>CAYGNZ010000075.1:923-11086 GCA_964351345.1 uncultured Bdellovibrionales bacterium
AGCACTTGGAGTCTTCATTGATTTCCACTCGTCAGGAGTGGAGGCAACGATTTCGACTCGATTGCAGGTGCTGACAATTACCGCTTCTGAAATTTCCGGGCGATCAAGTGTGCGGCGCAACAAGGTATCTTGTTGCTGCTCCATCACCGAAAAACGCTCTCGAAGCGCAAGGGGCGCACTTCGATGATTTATTCCGCTAAGGCGAATCACGTTGCCTTCATTCGCACTGCTAATGATTTTCCTCGCTGAGCTAGTGGACATGAAAACCTCCACCGACTACATGAACAAACACGAAGGATAAAAGTAGGCTACAGAAGCCGGCGATCGAAAGCCATGCCGCTCGAGACCCCCGCAAACCGCGAGAGAGCATTCCAAAGAGCAACGCCGTATAAATCGCCAGTGTAATCAGCGTGCCCAACACGAGTGCACTCTCGGCAAGCAGGGAGGCGTGCGTCGTGGCGCCAAAATAGACGCCTAATAGAATTCCACTCAGCAAACAACAAAAACCACCGACTAAAAAATTTCTATTCAAGCGGTCAAGCACCCGAATCGATGGCAACTTCTTACCAAGCGCAGTAAATCTTTTTGATTTGAGCAAATTCTCTTGCACAATTAAGGCAATACTCACTCCGCAAGCAAAACCAAAGGCGACATAGCCAAGAATGGTCATACTGATATGGAGTAAGAGAAAGGCATTATTCTGTAGCGCGGGGAGCCCCTCTTCCGGCGCGAAATGAAACAACACGCCACTGTACATCAAAATACCCATCGCAAGTAGGGCGACAAAAGCCCCCAGTGAAGATATTTCGAGTCGACGCTCAAGCAGCAAAAACGTGCCGACGAGCACGCAGGCCATCAATGAGAAACTATAGGGAAAACTGGGCACGACTCGAAATTCCCTAGAATAATCCGTCTGGAAGAATAACAAGGCTAATTCATCAAACAGCAGTGAGAGAAGATGGAGCAACACTCCTACCGAAAGCATCTCCCGTCCGCTGCTCTCACCAAGTTTTCGTTGCTCCATGAGCAAGTCACGAGCATAGGAAATCCCTGCGGACAGATAGAGCGCGAGTGAGAGTATCGGGAAAAGATGAAATAACGTACTCATGAAGGCCTAAGCCCAGGATGCCTTTTTCGCGTCGGTGAAGAAATACAGCAGCTTCCCGGGTAAGAACTACGCTTACTTCACCACAAGCTCCATCCCTGGTTTGAGTAATGACTTCAAGCCAGGATTGAGTTCTCGCAGAGCCGAGACGCTGGTGCCATGCTGCTTCGCAATTTTTGAGAGGTTATCGCCTGCCACCACGATGTAGGTTTGCTTCGTGCTGCCTGCGGCACTCTCAGTAGCTTTTTCTGCACTAGGTAGTAGCAGTTGCTGCCCAACTCGTAAATGTCGCACGTTCTTGATGTTGTTTATTTTCTTTAATTCTTTCTGTGATACCGAGAACTTACGTGCAATTTCGCCAAGAGTATCGCCGGCTCGAACCTTGTATTCTTCTGTCTGTTTGGTCGGTTTTGCCTCCGTCATCGCCGGACGCACCGTCGCAGCACTTGGGATGGTAATCTCCTGACCAACACGAATGATTCGTGGATCTTTGATGTCATTAAGCGCAAGTAGCTCACGTGTTGAGACCTTATACTCTGCCGCAATCGAACCCACGGTATCACCCGCGCTCACCGTGTACTTCTCCGGCGCTGCTGCAGAAACGCTGGGCTTTTTTGCCGCAGGCACTTCAACATCAGCACCCTTGGGAATTCGAACCTTTTGACCAACGAGTAACTTCTCTGGGTTAGAGATATTGTTCACATCGATCAGATCGTATTTTGAGACACCAAAGCGTTCTGCAATCTCGCTCAGGTTATCACCCGATTTCACTCGATAACTCTTCTCGCCAGCCTGAGCCACAGAGGAGTTTGTTCGAGCCAACTTAATCGGCGTGCCATGAAGCGGCATCACACTACTTCCCGTAACCGCTGCGGCGAGTTTTCTCCCGTCTCCGTAATGCACCTTCACTACAGTTTTTGCGGGGATGCGAGCACGATTCGTTACTATCGACTTACGAAAGGCCAGATTAAGCCGCTCCAGTTCGTCTTTTGAAGTACCAGACTTCCGCATCAGATCCTTGAAATACAACGAGCGCCCTAATCGTACTTCGTCAAACTTCCAGGCAGTTTCTCGCTGGAGCGTAGGAAAGTAACGCTTTGCATTTTGCTCTACATGCAGTGCGGCAAGAAAACTTGGATAAAAATTCGAGGAGGCAAATCCGAAGGTCCGTCCCTTATACTTTCTAATGATCGTGGCGAGGTCCTTGCTCCCGGTCTTGTTTACCGCATTGAGAATGCCCTGAAGACCATGATTATAACTCGTCACCGCCAAAGGCCAGGCACCTGTTTTGCGGTAGGAATTTTTTAGATATTTTGCCGCCGCACGAGTGGCAATAATGGGATCTCGCCGCTCATCAATACTTGAATTAATTTGCATATAGCGACGCCCAGTGGATCGCATAAACTGCCAAATACCGGCAGCTCCCACAGAACTGTAGGCCTCATAGTTAAAACTTGATTCGACCAGTGGGAGACGGCCGAGCTCGCGCGGCAAACCCTCAGCTTCAAATATTTCCTCAATCGCGCCTAAATACCTGCCCGATCGGACCAAGCCTTCCTCGAACTTTTCCTTAATGCCGCGTTGATAGCGAATCGTTTTGGGATCTGCCGCCTTGCGAAAATGCTTTTTGCTGGAGCCCAGCGTCGAACGGAATAATTCCGTCACTCTTCTTTCAAAGGCATCACGCGGTTTCTCGCCTTTACCCAAATGGAGCAGAGTTTTACGAATCCGCGCAGTTTCATCATCCACTGCCTCTTGCCGCAGGCGAAGCAGCTTCTTCCCTTTATACTTTGCTTCATACTCTGTGAAGTCCAGGACCGAATAAATTATTTCCGGATGCTCGCGGTGGTGAAACACGCGCTGAAATTCACCGTACTTGGTAAATATTAGCCGCCAAAATTCTACTCTCCCTTCAAGCCCTTTTGGAGTGGCGAATTCTTGAGATACATTTTTTGCGCCCGCAGGAATATCTGCAGACACTACCCCCACGCAAAGCACTGCATGCGACATGAGAAGTGTCGTGAACAGCAAAGAAAAATAACTACGAGTATGTTTTTTATTCAAAGTTGCTCAACTACCTCAGTTCACTTCAATCAGTGATTCTACTATTTCATTCTCTATTTCGATCGCCGCTTTCTTTGAAAGCCCACCGTTTGTGACGATGGCATAGGCCAAGTGATCGCCGGTTCGCGTTTTCAAAAAACCAGCTAGAGAACTGACGCCATTCAGTGTTCCCGTTTTACCCCAGACTCCTTCAGCACGTTGCATCCGTTCGATATAGCTCTGCGTTCCCGAGGCGGGTGCCGGAAGTCGCTCAATGAGAGAACGCTTCTTTAAGGTACCCGTTCTAGCAAAACGGCTAAGCGAGGCAATGAAATCCGGTGCGATACTGAAGTCATTGTACGCGCTGACCAGGACCTTAACAATTTGCCCCGTCGTCAGTCTGCTCTCCCGCGCCAAACCCGAGGCATCGGCAATACGAAATTGATCCTCTTGATACCCGAGGTCCTCTAACACCTTCGCGATTCGCTTTAGACCAATATCTTGCCGAAAATAACCCACCGAATCTTGACCCAAAGCGTATAAAATCTGTCCCGCTAAAAAATTACTGCTGTAATGGTTCAGGTCTCGAAGAATACTACTGAGTGGTTTCGACTCATGGGCAAATAGCATCTGAGCGGAGGCGGGAGTCTCCCCCTGGCGTAAGCCGCCGCGAACTTCAACCCCAGCGAGCTCAAGGTAGTGTTTGAGCATGCTGCCAAAATACCGCGCCGGGTTTCTCACCGCTTGATAGCGCTCTACCGCTTCGGCTTTAGTTCCAATTGAACCTTTGACCGTAATACTCAGCCCATCATCGGGAAAGATATGCAGTTTGCCATCAAGGGGACCGCGTAGGCTTGGGCTAAAGGTTGAACTTAAAGGCGATTGCACCACCGTTATTTTGCTTCTGCTTCCCCTTCGCGAGCTGACAGAGTTCTTTAGTCGCGCACCGAGACCGGGAGTTGCCGACACGAATGCCGCTTGACCCGCACCGGAGGGAGCAACAAGAATTTGGTAGCAATTGTTATTGAGCGATACCGCACTGAGACCCGCCTGATAAGGCCGAGGGCCAGTGGCTCCCGGTGGATCAACAAAAAGGCTGTCGTCGACAACGATATTGTCTACCACCCCAACCCCTCGACGACTCACACCCTGTGCCATTTCCCAAAGATGTTCTTGCAAGAGACTGGGGTCACCGTAGCCACGCACGTAGAGATTGCCCACCACCACTCCGTTCTCTACGACCTTGGGACCCACGGTCTTTGGAACAAGCCCAGCACTGGTGTTGAGCGTGGAACTAGTTTGATTGGGCAAGGTATCGAGAAAGATCTCTGTAGGAAATCGGTGCTCTGCGCCAAGGAATTTTAGGGCGGCAAGGGTTGAAACTAACTTCAGCACCGAGGCCGGAATTACTTGCTGGTCTGAACGATGAGTGACGATTTCTTTTCCGCTTGTGACGTCTGCCACGCTTACCGCAAGCGTTGCACCGTTTAATCGCTTTGTGGACTCAATCTTGCGAATAAGTCCTTCCACCCGCCCCGGCAGCAGGGGGTCAGTAGCATGCGCGCTCTTGATCGGAAGAAGGCAAAAGGAAAATAAAACAGAGTAAAGGAATCTGCTTTTCTGGGAACGAAGAGGAAGAAAACCGACTTGAGACATAGGTTAATTAGTGAAGAATCTACATTTTTCTACTAGAGAATTAAAGCGCCGCACTTTGAACTCAAAGGAAATTGCCTACCTCCGCGCCAAATGCCGCAAGAGCCTATACTAACGTTAAGCAATGGTGGATGTCAGAGGAAATCGTCATCTAACTTCTTCTTCCCGGTGAAATAGTTCTGCTCTTGGTATCTGACGGTTTTGCAGAGCAGAATCTGCGCCGCAGGACACACAGAAATCCTCAGTGCCAACACAATTCCCCGAGCGGAGAAAAAGGCCTGAGAAGCTTCGGAGCACCGCAACAAGCACGCCCTTGCTTCCCGGCGATGAATTTCGCATTGTTCGGTATCGTAAATGAAATACCTTACCCAAACAGCAACATGGCGATTCTAGTTATTCTTGTCAGCGCTCCTAGCGAAGAAGTAGCCCAGCAAATTGGTAAGACTCTGGTCGAACGTAAGCTCGCTGCCTGCGTGAGTATCCTGCCCAAAATTCACTCTATCTATTCGTGGAAAGGAGCACTTGAGCAGGAAGAGGAGGCGCTTCTGCTGATCAAGACCACTGATGAGCGTTACGATGCTCTCGAACTCACCGTCAGCGAACTGCACCCCTACGAGACACCTGAAATTCTCGCGCTACAATCCACAAAAGGCCTCGAGCAATACTGCCGCTGGGTTGAAGAACAAACTGCCCCGACTGAGGAGACCTCATGAAACGAAGAGAATTCGTAAAAAAAGCCGGGGCAACCGGCATTGCCTCGTCCTTGCTTGCACCAAAGGTAGCGCAGGCCAAAAGCCGCATACGTTGGAAACTCGCCAGCACTTGGTCGCCAAAGCTGCCTATTTTACAGGAGTCTGCTGAGCTCTTTGCCGAAATGGTTGAAACGGCAAGCGAAGGTCGCTTGAAAATTAAAGTGTATGCGGGTGGAGAGCTGATACCACCGCTTGGAGTCTTTGACGCGGTTTCGGCAGGGACTATTGAAGCAGGGGTGGGCTCCTCGTACTACTGGACGGGGAAAGTAAACGCCGCTGGCATTTTTGCGGCCCTTCCATTTGGCATGAATGCCCAACAGCAAAATGCCTGGCTCTTTGGCGCAGGCGGCCTGGAACTTTGGCGAGAGCTTTACGCGAAGTATTCGCTTGTCCCTTTTCCTTTCGGCAATACCGGCACGCAGATGGCGGGGTGGTTTAAAAACGAAATTAAAAGTGTTGCCGATCTGAAGGGCCTTAAAATGCGAATTCCCGGCTACGGGGGGAAGGTCATGGCCGAACTCGGGGCGAATGTGGTGCTGATGGCAGGTGGTGAAATATATACCTCGCTAGAACGAGGAACTATTGATGCGACCGAGTGGATTAATCCATTTCACGATGAGCGTCTTGGATTGCACCGCGCGGCGAAATTTTATCACTATCCGGGTTGGCAAGAACCAGGTTCAAATTTGGAACTCACCATTAGTGCACCCGCCTGGCAATCACTCCCCGCAGACTTAAAAACAATCGTCCAGGTCACCGCCTCCTATATTCACAGCTGGTCGCTGGCGAAGTCTGAAGCAGAAAATGGTCCGGCACTACTGCGCTTAAAAAACGAACATGGTGTAAAAGTTCTCCCCTTACCTGAAGATGTGATGAAGGCTTTGCAAGCTGCTTCAACGAAAGTTTTAGACGAAGTCGCAGAGAAAGATGCAGATTCTCGCAAAATAATGGCTGCCTACCGAAGCTTCCAAAAGACCGTTACCCCGTGGAATAAGGTGAGCGAATCTGCGATTGCTGCTTGGATTTGATGTGACTTTGGGTCAGGATGGAAAAGATTGCTTTTCCTAATTTTGCCGCTATTTATCATCTCAATTCCGTTTTTCGGACATTAGTGAGCTAAATGCTTCCATTTTGCGGAATTTAACCGATCTTGAACTGAATATCCACGATTTCCGCTTCACTTAGGCCGTTGACCTTATTAGGTTTTTACCTTAATCCTTAGCAAATGATCTCGAAAACCTTTCCATTGCCGAATTTCGGCGAAATCGTCCAGATTCAGAACCCGAGTGCTGACGTCACGATGCGCACGAAACGCTGCTGTTGCCTCATGCGACAAGGTCGCTGGCTGCTCGGTTTCGGATAAGAGTTTCGTTCTCTTCAACGACCCGACAGCATCAGCGTTGGGTCAGTAAGTACCCAATCCCTGCCTGCTCTCGAAATCGTTGGAATGTTGTGTGGCCACAACAGAGTGGTAATGGATTGATTGTTTGACAATCGCTTTTTCTGAGAAGCGATTCTATCTGAGTAGATGAGTTTTTCTGTTTCTCATCGAGACTTGCGTTCTCAAGCCTCGCTGAGAAGAGACAGAGACGACCAAAAGGTTTTCCAATACGCTTTCATCCCCCTTGCGGAGTACAGGCTTAAGTAGCAACCCGGGCTACTTAAGCCTGTATTCCCGTACCTGTTCCTTCTCTCCCTGCGCATGGGAGAGAATTTCGTTTTGCTAAAAGGATTTCTAGGATGATCGCGATGGACCAGGCAGCAGGAGCTGCCAAACTTTTGAGGATGACCGATGAAGAACTTCACATGCAGCAAGCAGTTTCCGAACTCCTTGTTTCAGACCTCGCCACGCCCGCGAGCCTTCACTTTCCCCATCAGCTTGTCGAAGCCTGGGGAGAACGAGGCTTCATGGCGGCAGGATTGAGTCCCGCCTTTGGCGGTATCAACGCAAGCCTGCCCTTTGCGTGCAAGATGATTCGTTACCTCGGGACGAAGAATCAAGATGCTGGCTGGATCGTGTGTCAGAGCATGATGGCTATGTACCTCTTGAGCCGCGACCCGAGCTGCCTGACGAATTCGAAAATTCAGACTTGCTTGGCAAACACTCGCGACGGCTACCGCCTCGTGATTGCTGGGTCTGAACAGAAAGTGAACTCGCGTAACGCCCGTGCCTGCTTCAGCGCCAACGGCAGCGGATTCAAACTCTTCGGCACCACCTTGTATGGCGAGTCTGGTTTCGATGACGAGAACGTGCCTCGCGGCAAAGAGTACGTCACCGGAGCGGATCCTTCGCTCGCTGAGAAGACCTTGATGCTTTGCAGCGCTCGTCTTGGCACAAACCGGGCAACCGGAATTATTTGGCTTAACGAGCAAGGTGTCGAAGTTGTTGAAACGCCCAAGCCGTACTTTCCCGGCTCGGCCACGAATGCGGTTCGATTGCACAATGTGTCGGTTGCCAAAGCTGACCTTTGTGTGCACGGACCGCTGCTCCAGTGGGATGACAGTGGCTACGAAGCAGGTGCGATCGTGATGATCGGCATTCTCGCGAACTTTGTCGGTGAATTTGATTCCACACTACAAGCAATGCGTCGTGCGCATGCTGCCGGAATTCAATTCAGCAAGGACGACGAGGCATTGTTCACCGATTTCGAGCGCCGTTTGATGCAAATCGAACAGCGACTCTACCTCGGTGCAAGCCTGATTGAGCGTCGCTTCCTCAACAAACTCGGGACTGCGGATGATGCCTTGGCAACCATGCTGCGGCTCAAGATTGAGATGCACGAGTTTGGTGTGAGCGTGATGAAAGCAATTTCGCACGAAGCCAAAGAGTTCTGCCCTTGCCTGCTACGCGCCGCCGCCGAGCTCGCAATGATTGGCAAGCTCACACCCCTGAAGCACAAAGAGGCCAAGGTGTTTGTCCACGCGAACCAAGAGGCGCGTCGAAGTATCGTGTAGGTCTACGGAAGACCTTCTTCGACGTTTCAAGGCAGACTGACGAGTGCTTCCGTCAGTCTGCCTTTCTTTTTTACTTGTTTTTGAGAGCGTTCGGTCGTCTTTGCTCTCTCCCATTCTGATTTCTAGGTGGAGAGATTCATTTGCAAAAATTCCTCCGCTACTCTCCCTACAAACCACAGAACAGGAGATTCCAATGGCTGGAAGAATCGAAGAATTCAATACCTTTCGTACCGCAATGAATGAAAAGCTCCTCGGCTCGGGCAATCTTCAAATAAAGCGCTTTTTTAGTCTCGATACGCAGGCATACACCGAAGGCGCTCTTTCGGTAAAAACTAAAGAGCTACTCGGCTTTGTTGCCTCTGCCGTGTTGCGCTGCGATGACTGCATCACCTATCATCTCATTCGCTGCGTGGAAGAAGGGGTGAGTGATGAAGAGCTCTTTGAGACCTTTAATATCGCCCTTATTGTTGGCGGCTCGATTACCATTCCGCATATTCGTCGTGCAGTGGATGCGCTCGAAGAACTTCGCACGGCCGAGGCAAAAACGTCTTAATGAGTTCCTCGCTTGCCGATTGGGTGCATGCCGCGCTTCCGGAACAACTTGAATTTCTCAAACGCATCGTCGAGATAAACTCTCATTCGCGAAACGCTGAGGGCGTCAACGCAGTTCAGGAACTATTCCAGCAAGAATTCACTGCCCTGGGTTTATCGTGCGAACGAGTGCCCTGCCCCGGCTTAGGCGATCATCTCGTTGCCCGAAGTGCTTCTTCAGCGCCGCATTACCTCCTTGTTGGTCACGCTGATACGGTGCATCTCCCGCACGCTGGCTTCGATACCTTTCACACTGATGACTTCTTTGCCTACGGCCCCGGGACAATGGACATGAAAGGCGGCCTTAGTGTTATGCTCTGGGCCCTAAAAGCGGTCGCACGCGAGCGAGATTTGAAACAACTACCGATTACCGCGTTTATTCTTTCAGACGAAGAAATCGGTTCGCGCAGCTCGCTCAGCACAATCGCCGAGGTTGCAAAGAATAGTTGTGGCGCCTTGGTATTTGAAGCGGAGCGGGCCGAGAGACAAATACTCACGCAGCGAAAGGGAGTAAAATTCTACGAGGTTAGCCTCCGGGGAAAAGAGGCCCACGCAGGCAACAACCATCACCGCGGAGTGAATGCGATTGCCTTAGCAGCCCTCGTGATTGAGAAACTGCAAGCGCTTACCGATTACGAAATTGGGCGGACAGTCAATGTTGGTCAGATTGAGGGAGGTTCGGCGGTAAATGTTGTGCCTGCGGCAGCACGTTTCACGTTCGAAATTCGTTCAAATCGCTTGGCGGACTTTCGCTTGGTGGAGGACTTGCTCCGTGAACTCTCTACTACCCCTCCCCTCTCTGGCGGCGGCATTGAGACGAAAGAAATGATTGATATTCCTCCAATGGTTGAGACCGCAGCGAGCCGCGTACTCTTTGAGCAGTATCTAGTAGCTTGCACAAAAGAGAGCGTTGCCACGAGCAAGACCGAGAAGCCGGCAAGCGGTGGAAGCACCGCAAACTACATTGCCGCGCTAGGAATTCCTACCATCGACGGACTTGGTGTCTACGGGGAAGATGATCACAGTCCCAAGGAACGCGCGGAGATTGCTTCGCTAAGCACACG
>CAYGNZ010000076.1:0-11066 GCA_964351345.1 uncultured Bdellovibrionales bacterium
ATTTGGCTTGTTGCTCAATGTATTAGTCTATGCGCCCTTTAGCCGCACCTGGGCTCCAAAGCAGTTTGAGATTGGCAATGAGCCCCATGCACCGAAAACTTTTGCCCTAATCTTTACCTACCTTTGCTTCCTTCAGTTTTTTGTCACCCTAGGAATTTCGGCGATTATTCCTGACCTACTAAGAATTATTTCAGAAGAATCGTATCACGAGGCTGCACGATATGTTCCGCTGTTACTGATCGCCTATAATTTTAACGGAGCCTATCACTTCATTCAGTTTGGCCTCCTGCAAAAAAAGCGTACAGGAATACTTGCGATCGCTACGTTTGCTTGCGGCATTTTAAATGTCGTTGCGAATCTCTTTCTCATTCCAATCCTTGGACCATGGGGAGCGACACTCACCACGCTGGGCACATTCGCCCTACTGTTCTTCGTCACCTATTTCTTAGCCCAACGCCTGTTCTACATCCCTCTGGAGTTTCGCCGTTTGTGCACCATGATAGGTGCAGGAATTGTAATGTATCTCTGTCTTGATATGTTGGTCGTTGAGAATCCGTACGCGGGTGTGCTTATCCGCGGCCTTGGAGCTTGTTTGTTCCCCCTTGCGCTTCTTCCGCTGGGCTTTTATCGCTCCGAGGAGAAGGAAAAGATTCTCAGTTTCTGCCAAAAATTATCACGGCGTAACTGATCAGATGCCTACTGACAAATTCGATATTAGTGAAACCTTAGAGATCGCACGAGAATGTGCGGTCGCGCAGGACTGGTCGAAATCCGTAACCTTCTCTCGCAACGCAGATTTCCTGCTCGAAAAAGCCGAGGGTGGCGTACTCATCATACGAGGATTCGAGAAGAATAAGACGCTAGGTACTCGAGTGGAAGTAGATACTGAGGCGACTGATTGGCAAGCAGATTGTCGATGTTAGGGAGATCCTTGTCTGCATGTACTCTCCGCGCTCATTGCCGCAAAAAATAACATCAATTTTCGCACAAGCGATGAGGATACTGCCGCACGTCTAGTGTACTCCCTAGTAATAACTCAGGACTCTCTTGAGGTGCAGCGATCGATTGAATTTCAAGGCTCACGTCGCCCCTTTCGCGGAACGCTACGAGAGTACGTGGGCGGGCTCCAGTCGGGTAGAGTTACCGGAGCAAGCCTTACGCCGAGCAAGGAAGATTTTGCGGTAGAGCAAGCAATCGGGAAAAACGGCGTTCCCGATCGCCATCAAGCTGAGAGACTACTTCGCACGCTTCGGTTGTTACCAAAGGTAGAGTTTCTTGATGAGCCTGCGAGTATCTCTGACTCCTTAAATGAGTGCCAACTGATCTTTGAAAATTTCGAGAATGCGTATCGAGTGCGACGACTGGTGCGAGACAATGAGCGACGACTAAAGAACGGTTTTGTGGTCTCTGCGGAGCGTGTCATTAGTGCCGCCAAAGAATTTGACCTCGACTCAAATAGTCTGGAGAATTTTTCTCCCGAAGGAAAATCCTACTCTCGTGATTCATTGGTTCGCTTGCGCGGAGAAATACTTCCACTTCTCGCGCGTTACGCTACCATTGAGCAGCAGGCAGAGATGCCGGAGCTGCTTGAAGAGGAGCCGTACGCTACTTTTCAGGTTTCAAAAATTGATGCCGCGCTCAGCGTGACTCCTCGTATTCTTTACGGTCACCCACCCGTGCTCGAAATCACCGCACAGGGCCCGCTTGAACTCGATTCTTCTGTGCAGGTTGCTCGCAGTATCGATTCCGAAAAGCTATTGATTCGTCGCCTCCAGTCCGAACTTCACCTCCAAGTTGGGAGAACCGTCAGTCATCAAGGCGAGGCGGCAGTTGCCTTTGCGAGAAAACTTGAAGAATGGGAAACGCAAGGCGATGGCGTTGAGGCCTTCAGTCATCAGGGGCGCTTGCAGCCGCAATTATCGGTCAGTGAAGAGGGTCTCGAAATCTCGTTTGAGGTTTTTAACTCCGAATCTCAGACCTCCGCTGATTCCTCGGGTACCACGAAGGCTAGGGCGCACGCTATTCGCGCAGAGTCTGACCGCGTATTCTCGGCATGGGAACGCGGTGAAAAATTGGTACCACTTGCTGATGGTGGCTGGGCGGAAATACCGCTCGACTGGTTTGAGAATTATGGCGCGCAAGTCAAGGAGTTACTCAAGCTTGAGCGCGGAGCAGATGGGCTTGTTCTTGCCAAGCATCGACCACAGCTTGCGGAAGAAGGCAGAGAACTTGGGGCGAAAGTTGCAGAGAGTCTCAGTATTCTGCGAAGTGAGTTACTAGAAAAGTTTAGTCGCGCAACTGATACTCCCGTCCTGCCTGAGGACCTTCAAGCGACACTTCGCGGCTATCAGCGTCGAGGTGTCGCTTGGCTCCAGCAGATTCGTAGCCTTGAGGCCGGCGCCATTCTTGCTGATGACATGGGTTTGGGAAAAACGCTTCAGGTGATTTGTATCTTAGAAGGTCGAAGCCTCGTCATTGCGCCCACAAGCGTGCTTGATAGCTGGTGTGAACAACTCACTCGATTCCGACCGCAACTGGAAGTGAATCGTTATCACGGCAGCAGTCGATCGTTTTCCTCAACTGCTGATGTCGTAGTGACCTCCTACGCGATACTACGGCGCGAACCAGAGACATTCTCCGAAGTTTGGAGCACGCTCGTAGTAGACGAGGGGCAGAATATTAAGAATCCAGAGAGCGCAACATCAAAGGCGGTAGTTTCCTTGACGGGCAAATTTCGCATTTCGCTCAGTGGCACGCCCATAGAGAACAAAGCTGAGGATTTATGGAGTCAGTTTCAATTTGTGTTTCCTGAGCTTCTTGGTTCACGCGCGCGCTTCGAAAAGCAGTTCGCGCGAGCGCTGCGCCGCGCGGATTCGGCAGCGGCTGAGCGATTGCGAAGGCGTATTGCGCCCTTTATCCTCAGACGAAAGAAACAAGAAGTACTCGCTGAACTACCGCCAAAAACAGAAGTCGTCTTAAGCTGCGAATTAAGTGAACGCGAGCGAGCACTCTATCAGTCGGTATATCTCTCTACTCAAGCGGTGGTGAAAAAAGCGCTACAGAATACCGGCGAGATGATGGCTGCCTTGGAAGCCTTGCTCCGCCTACGACAAGTTTGTGCGCATACCGCGTTAGTGCCGGGTTCGACAGATTCTGAAAGCTCAAAATGTGATTTGCTGCTTGAGTCGCTGACAAATTCAAAAGAAGCAGGACACCGTTCGCTCGTATTTTCTCAGTGGACGAGCATGCTTGATTTAATTGAGCAACGACTACATCTCAGCGATCTTCGCTACGGGAGACTTGATGGAAGCACTAGAGACCGAAAGAGTGTCATCGAAGATTTTCAACGAGAAGATGGTCCAGACTTGTTGCTGCTTTCATTGAAAGCGGGAGGAGTGGGAATCACGCTCACCGCAGCGGATCATATCTATCTTTATGATTCTTGGTGGAACCCCGCAGTAGAAGACCAAGCCGCAGATCGCGCTCATCGAATTGGACAGAACAACCCCGTACTAGTGCACCGTCTGATCGCCAAAGACACTGTTGAAGAAAATGTGCTCCTGCTCCAAGAAAAGAAACGAGAGCTTGCTGATAGTATTCTCTCTGGTAAGGCTCTATCCCAGTCGGGATTTAGCCGTGAGGATTTAGAACTTCTCTTCTCTGATCTCAATTAAGCGCAGACATTGCATATTATTTTTGTCAAATTACCGAGGCGCTCGACGAGCACTTTGTTTGCTTTTTGTCGGAGATTCGACATATCTGGTAGCTTCATTTGCGTATCACCATTTCTCGGCTCCTGCTGAGCCTGTAAAAATCGTTCTTCGTTTATGTTTAAAGGAAACTTCACTGCCCTAGTAACCCCGTTTAAAGATGGCGCGCTTGATGTAGCCTCTTTTACCTCCTTCGTTGACTGGCAAATTCAACAAGGCGTTCATGGGCTTGTTCCTTGCGGAACCACTGGTGAAGCAATCACTCTAAGCGATGCAGAGTATGAACAGGTAATTCGGATTGCGGTGGAGCGTGCCGCAAAAGCGGTGCCGGTGATTGCAGGATCGGGAACAAATTCCACAGAAAAAACAATCTACTTCTCAAAGCTTGCGGAGAAGGCAGGTGCCGACGCGCTTCTTGTAGTCACCCCATATTACAACAAGCCTTCTCAAGACGGACTCTTTGCCCATTTCAAAGCCGTGCATGACGCAACCACGCTGCCTATCGTCTTGTACGATATTCCTGGCCGCTCCATTGTTGAAATTGCCCTCGATACCTACGCCCGTCTCAGCCAATTGCCAAGAATTATTGGGGTCAAGGATGCGACTAATTCATTAGCAAAGCCCCTACAAATCGCTGCCGTATGTGGAGCTGAGTTCTGCCAACTTTCAGGGGAAGATGCGACTTCGTTCGCCCACCTCGCGCAAGGTGGACAAGGATGCATTTCGGTCACCTCGAATGTCGCCCCAAAACTTTGTGCGGAATTGCAAAATGCCTGGATGAAAGGAGAGGTTGAGAAAGCACAGCAGATCAACCTCAAACTTCAGCCCCTACGTGAGGCAATGTTTTGTGAAACAAATCCTGCTCCCGCGAAATACGGAACAGAGCTACTGGGCTTTGGCTCCTGTGAACCGAGGCTCCCGCTTGTTGCAGCCTCTGCTAAGGCAAAAGCGCAAGTTGAAAAATCTCTTCGGGATTTGGAGCTACTCCCGTCATAAAAATTTGTTGCGGCATCGCAGGTTACTAACCTTAAGATTGTAACCTTTTGATGCCGCAAACAAAGTGTCAGCCAATGAGTTCCAGACGTTCGGCTCGACGGGGATTTTGGCCAACCACAATGTGTGCTTTGACCGCATACCGACCATCAACCTCGAGTTGCGTGTTTCGCGGAACAACGAGCTCAAACACACCTTCGGTTTGCGTAGCAGAGAGTTCGGCCACTTTCACTCCGGCAACACGTACTGGAATGCTGCCGCCTTGAGTCGCTAGCCGAAGTTCATTGCCTATCCCTGCTTGTCCCAGACCGCTGCGAAGCATCGGTACTTTCTTGTCATTGAGATAGAGCCGCAAGGTGCCTTTCGACGGAGGAAGATCTTCCTCTCGGCGATTTTTTTGCTTCAACCATTTGCCGATTACCGTTTCGGATTCACCACCTCTCGGCGGCGTTCAATAGCATTCGCTTCTGCCTCTTCCGCTGCATCAACTTCTTCTTCTCGCTGCTGCACTTGATCGGCCTGCCAAGGTTGAATTTCCGTGATGCTGCCAAAGCTCACGGCAACGGCAATCATTTGCACCTTGCGCCCATCGTAGAACAGCTCGAAGGAGCGACTGTTACTATCGTGTACGCGTAGTGCAAAGCCTGCGCTCACCAGGCGGTAGTCTGCAAGCAGCGCCCTGCGCACCCCAGGAAGATGTACAGGCTGCTCCTGAACTTTTGGATTCTTTGCCAAGGCAAGGAGGAAACCAAGACTAGTCACCTCACCATCATCGATCGATGCCACAAGCTGATCGCCGCTTTGATAAACCCTAATTCCCCGCATGACTGTTCCTCCATAAAGAACCTCGGTTGTCGAAAGAAACGGCCAGAGGAGAGTAGACACTCTTCTCTAGCCGTCTCTTTCGCGAGCTCTGAAGAAAGAACGCGTGGGGGATAAAAATAATCTACGATAACCGCACGGCAGAATTCATCGCGAGATGAGCCCAACCGTGCAGTTCGAAAATAGTTCTGCGCAATTGTTTAAATGTAGAGAGCGTTGAAAACAGGAGTTAAGAATCCTCTACTCATCGCAGTTATCCGTCTGATAGGAAGAGCATAACGAATAAGAGCGTATTTTCGAGGGATTTTACGCTAGAACTGCCCGGATTCCAATTCTGGCGACTAAGCGGCTTATTTAACTTGCTTTTCCTGCTTTGCTCTTGTGACAATCGGCTCCTTGCCACTAAGTTAGGTCGGATACCTTGAGATACTTTAGGACACTTCTTCTTGAAACTGGGAATTCACGTTAGTAACGCTCGTTCAGCAGGCGGCCAGATTCAGGTGCTGTTGATGATGCTTTCTGCGCTCTTCGAATCAGACTTGGAGTGGGAGATATACCTCCTTAGTTTTCAAGATTCAGAGGACCTCGCTGCAACCTATACAAAACCTAATTGGCACCACGTGGACCTTTGCCGTGCGCTTGGACTAAGCGAAGCACCCAAGGTGAAGTCTGCCTACACAGAAGAGATTGCCAAGTATTTACAGAGCGAATTGAAGCTCGATCTCCTGCTCTTTCCGACATGGACCGATGGCGGACAGCACTGGGGCGTTCCTTTCATTTTCACCGTGCATGACACTCAGCATCGCTTGCAACCTGAGTTCCCTGAAGTCTCTGCAGGAAAAGAGTTGGGCGCAAGTTGGCGGTGGCGAGAAAAACTCTTTAGTGAGAGCACCGCATTGGCCAAGGCAGTGCTCGTTGATTCAGAGGAAGGGAAGAATGTCATACTTCGCTATTACGACGTGGTGCCAGAAAAAGTATTCGCACTTCCTTATACCTTGCCGCCAAATCTCACCCGGCATCCTCGCGACAGCGAAGTGAGCGAGGTTCGCCAGCATTTTGGCCTTCCTCAGCGTTACGCTTTCTATCCTGCTCAGCTTTGGCCACACAAAAATCACTACCGCATCGTTGAAGCGGCAGGGTTTCTTGCGCGCGAACAGGGGATAAAGATTCCCTTGGTCTTTGCGGGCGGAGAGAATCCGCAATGGAACGTGCGCGATGTGTGCGAAGCACTTGCTGAGCGAGATGGAATTTTAGATCAACTACGATTTTTGGGTTACGTCAGCGATGAGGAACTTGCCGCACTGTTTGCGGGAGCGAGCATGTTGGTGATGCCCACATTCTTTGGTCCCACCAATATTCCCTACCTTGAAGCTTTTCATCATCGTGTGCCGGTAATTGCATCCGATCTTCCTGGTATCCGCGAGCAAGTCGGAGAAGCCGCCTTACTCGTTGACCCAAGAGATTCCAACACCCTCGCCGAGCAGATGCGCCGAATTTGGCAGGACCAAAAGCTTTGTGAAAAACTTTGCCTCGCGGGGCAGGCGCGAATGGAGCAACTCTCACCTAGGAAATTTCAGCAGAACCTAGTCGCCTTGCTGCGATCAATTGCCTCACAGAACTAGACGCTATCGAGATGTATTTTCTTAATTGCCTGACAAACGCGTGATAGTTCCGCTTCTGTTAAGGCAGAGCTAGATGGAAGATACAGCCCACGCTCAGAGAGCATTTCGGTAACCGGGAAATCTCCTGTGATCTCATGCCCGCATTTCTTTAATAAACCTTGACGATGGAGCGGTCGAAAAAAATAGCGGCTATCAATTCGACGCTCTTTTAGCGAGGCCATGAGTTGGTCGCGGCTGCAACCGAAGGTTTGGGGATCGACTACAATTCCATACATCCAGTAGACGTTCTTTGCGTAGTCTTTCTCCACGGGAAGCTGCAAACCTGGGACATCGGCAAGCTCCTCGTTGTAAAAACGAGCATTGCGAATTCGACGATCAACAAGCTGATCAATCGTCTCTACTTGCGCCAGGCCCACCGCCGCCTGCAAGTTCGTCATTCGGTAATTATACCCAAGGTCCTCGTGTACGTAATCTCTCGGCCCCGTTGCCGGAAAGCAGAGATTTTTAAAATAACGGCATCGCTCTGCAAGCGTATCGTCATTCGTCAGTACCATCCCACCTTCGCCGGTAGTCATAATTTTGTTTCCGAAAAAACTAAAACAGGAAATATCAGACAAGTTTCCACAGCGAACACCACGATATTCAGCGCCATGCGCTTCTGCAGCGTCTTCGACAATCGCAATGTCGTGTCCTTTGGTGATGTTTCGAACTGCCTCCATATCCGCTGGATGCCCATACGTATGCACCACAACTATCGCTTTGGTGTTTTGAGAAATTTTGCTTTCTAATTGTCCTGGGTCAAGGCACCACGTATCAGCGGCGACATCGAGAAAGACAGGAGTTGCCCCACAATAGAGCACCGCAGCAAGCACCGCGACCATTGTGAAATCGGGAATGATTACTTCATCTCCCGGACCGATATCGAGCGCTCGTAAGGCAAGATGAAGCGCGGTAGTACCGCTACTAGTGGTGATGCCATGTCGCACTCCACAGTATTCACTAAACGAGGTTTCAAATTTCTCGATGTAGGCACCACTACTCGAAACCCAAGCAGTCCGAACGGCTTCGCTGGTGTATCGCTCTTCGTTTCCAATAAAGCAGGGGGTGCAAACCGGGATAAATTCTTCTGAGCTCATAGAAATCTATTTGTAGGCGGTGACAACAATTGAGCCAATATTATTTCCAGGGGTGAGTAGCTCGAAGTTTACCTCTGTTTCCTTGAATCCTGCAGCAGTGAGCATTGTAAGTAATCCTACTTTGTTTGGTATCCACTTTTTCACCTGAGGAAGGTTAAACAATAAGTACGGGGCTTCGTTTCCCGGTGCAAAAGGATCTTCAAACGGCGCGACCACTATTCTTCCGGAGAGAATGAGCTTTGAGCGGGTCATCGAATAAAACTTTCGTATCGCAAGGAAGGGATCTTGAAGATGGTAATAGAGCCCAAGAGCAAGTATCAAGTCGTAAGAAGGAGTTTCTGCAATCTCAAAATCCTCGACTACTTTCTTCTCAAACTTCACCGAAGAATTAAGGAGCTCCTTCGTTCTTGCAAATCTCTGGAACTCTACCTCGTCTTTCCAGGCAAACCCATCTACCGCAGTCACGCTCTGCGCCCCTCGCGCTTCGCATTCAAAACTATAAAAGCCATCTGAAGCGCCAATGTCGAGCACATCAAGACCCGCGAGTGACTCTGGTAGATCTAAAAATTTTAGAAGTTCGTAGGTGAATGCTCCCTTTTTTGAGGGGCTAAAACGTTTGTTGCCAAAAGGAATCGAGAGATAGAATTCTCCTAACTTTTCGAATTCTTGCTCAAGCTCCTTGTCATCCAAGGTGCATGGATTCTCGCGTGCCAGCGTGGAGTAAGAGCTTACCGACTCGAGGTATTCTGGAATAAGATTCACATCAATAAGGGGCACATCCTCGGATAGAACCGCATGCAGCTCCTGGCGAATTTCATCAGCGAACAATATGGTGTTTAAAAGAATCGCATCCGGTGAAACACTCGGAAGGCGTTCACGGGAATAAATTTCAAACCCCTCAATCTCCATGCCGTCCTTGGAGGCATCTCCATCACCGATTGCCACAACGTTTGCGAGGATGTTCGGAGCAAAATTTCGCAAAAAATTAAGGAAATAAACCGTTCCGCTCGCACCGGGGTAGAGTACAATTCTGGAAAATTTCTCCAGCTCCTGTAGTGATGTCACTTTCATTCGATATCCTAACTACGTGTTGTTCCGATTCTTTCGACGCTCATTACATGCCGAGATTATTGTGGTTTGTTTGACAAAATACCGAGCAACTCCACATGCGAGGTCTGCGCAAACATGTCAAAGGCTTGTATTTTCTCAACACGCCAGCCCAGTTGAAGAAATGCTTTCACATCCCTGACAAAACTAGGCAGGTGGCAGGAGACTAAGTGGAGGCGCTCACTGAATTGTAAGGCAGGAACCAACTTCCCAAGTCCACTTCGCGGAGGATCGGCAACGACGAGTCCTATTTCACCTCTTTTCCTGCGAGTAGCAAGAAAATCTTCCACTTTTGCATCTTGGTATTCAAGACGAGTATCGCATTGATACCGCTTGGCGTTTTGTCTACCGAGATTCACCAAACGACTATCACTTTCAACCGCCGTTACCTTCATCCCTGCTCGTGCCAGAGGCAAGGAAAAATTACCGGCTCCAGCATACAGGTCATACACCCTTGCTCCCGGTAGGGTCGCGGCGTCTTCCAGTACCTGGGCAATGAGATTGAGATTCATATTCCAGTTTACTTGAGAAAAGCTACCCGCAGGGATTTGTAAGCTAAGCGTGCCTGCTTTATTCAGCGGCATTTCTAGTATTTGGCGACCAAATCCACCTACTTCTTCTCCACCAACTAGCAAACTGACGTTCTCGAAGTGTTTCTTTGCAGCTTCAAGAATCGATTTTCTCTCAGGGGCGGCAAGATCGTAGGGTGACTTGATCACTACAATCAATCCTTTCGCATCGACCTCGAGGAGAAGAGAGGTGGCTTTTTGCTGGAGGATAGGGCCGAGTATTTTCACTGAGGCAAGCGCCTCGTTTATTTCTGGAACTGCAATCATGCAGGAGTCAATTTGTACCACCGCACGAGAGTTCTCTCGGTAAAAACCGATTCGACCCGCATTATCGATATGGAGCGATACTCTTCGACGATAGCCAAACTCTTCGCCTCGAATAATAGGTTCAATTTTGGAAAGCACATCGCTCCCAAGCTGGGCTGCACGAAGCGCACCATGAATCATTTCGTCTTTCGCTTGAAGTTCTGATTCGTAGGAGATGTGTTGTAGCTCGCAGCCACCACAGGTTTGATAGTACTGGCAAGGGGGCGAAACACGAGCATCGCTTGAAGATTCAATCTCGAGTAACTCAGCTTTGAGGTAGCGCTCTTTTTTTTCTGTAACCCGCGCAAGCACTCGCTCGCCACGAGCGGTGAAGGGAACAAACGCCGTAATACCAAGCAGCGAGTCCCCGCCGTCTGACTGGGCTACTACTTCGCCAACACCTGCGCCTCCGACCGCAAGGCGTCGGATATTTACCTGTACATTCTGGGATAAAGCCATGCGGCTATGCTAGCAGTCTCCGTACTCAGAGGCTACGAAAAGGATGAATACAAGCCCTTGCGAGCAGCATTATCCCCAGTAGAAATTCTCAAGATCTACGTTTTGGTAGTGTTTCAGCGTGTAGAGCACTCGGCTTAAATATCGTGAATGGATTTTCGTCCCTCGACCTAATCGCTCGACGGTTGGCAGTTTAATTTTGAGCGGATCCACATAGCGCCCCCGGTCATAAAAGCTGTAGTGAAGGTGCGGACCCGTGGCAAGTCCCGTCATCCCCACTGCACCAACAACCTGCCCACGACTCACTTTCGCTCCTTTTCTAATCCCTTTATTAATTCGGGAAAG